>NZ_JBDTQE010000081.1:0-11630 GCF_039932285.1 Flavobacterium sp. | reverse complement strand
GGAAATTTTATGACAGTTCGCTAAAAATCGCTTGGAAAACAGGAACCAGTTTTGGTAATCGAGATGCTTGGGCCATTGGTACAAATGCTAGATATGTGGTAGGAGTTTGGGTAGGAAATGCTTCGGGCGAAGGACGACCAACGCTAACGGGTGTTACAAGCGCTGCTCCTATTTTGTTTGATGTATTTAATTTGTTACCAAGACAAAAATGGTTCGATACGCCTTTATTAGATTTGACAGAAGTTGAAGTTTGCAAACTCAGTGGTCATTTGGCACAAGAAGATTGTCCGAAAATAAAACAATATGTTTCCCTAAAGGGAAAAACAACGTCTATTTGTCCGTATCATAAAATGGTTCATTTAGATAAAACCGAAAAATATAGAGTAAACAGCAGTTGCGAAAATGTAGAAAATATTGTGACCAAAAAATGGTTTATTCTTCCTCCCGTAATGGAATGGTATTACAAAAGCCAACATGTTGACTATTTGCCTTTGCCACCTTACAGAAGCGATTGTACAGGAACACTAACTCCTTCAATGGATTTTATTTACCCAAAAACAAACAGTAAAATATATTTGACTAAAAATTTTAATAGCGAAATACAGCCTGTAATACTAAAAATAGCCCATTCTAATCGAGAAACGGAAGTCTATTGGTATGTAGATAATGTATATAAAGGTTCGACCAAAACGTTTCACGAAATGCCGATTATGCCAACCGAAGGTTTTCATTATATCACCGTAGTGGATGAAAGTGGTTATGAAATTAGAAAGAAAATTGAGATTGTGAGGGAGTAAATGCGAATCGAGGGTTAATAAATTTTCCGTATAGTCTGTTTACTTAATAAATTCATTTTCCCATTTTTGATATTTCTTTTCATACAATTTGCAGAAGATCGAAAACAGTTTTTAATGGCTTCCCTTTCTGAAACAAAAAACACCCTATTTCTATTTTCCATCCGTTTACCCGATGTACATTGTAGTGTTCCGTAAATTTTGTATCAATGTTTGGCTTATTCCCTTCATTACTTGAAGTAATGTTTTGTGTTTGTCCATTCTAGGAAATTAATGATATAAGCAGAAAAGTGATTACTGTTAACCGTGTCGAAATTGTTTTAAAGTTTTTCATTTATATTACTTTGTTAATAGTTTGGGTGAGGTCTGTTTGAGTTGCCGCTAAAGTGTTTGCGATACACTAGGTTTGGGATTAAAGATGCCAAATTTTTCAATTAAACATAAATTTCCCAAATACAAAACCAACTTTAAATTCAGCTTAATGCCCAAATCTCGTGTAGCGACTGTTGTGTGATGGCTATTTTACCAAATAATTTTATCGCTTTTAGAATCATAACTTTTACTATCGAATGTTTCAACTTCTACAAATTTTTTGTCAGAAACTCTTTTGAATATAGATTTTCTTGCGGCAAAAAACTGTATTTTATTATCAACTGCTTCTTGCCAAAGTACAATGTTCGTTCCGCTAAATTCAGATTTGACACTTGCGTAAATAATACCATCTATTTCTGGAAATTGTTCTTTTATGTAGTTTGAATATGCGCAAGTTATTTTGTAGTTTGATTTATGCTTTTCTAAATCAAGTGTAAATTCATTAGCTATAAATTCATTTAATATTTTTACATCTTCAAAATGTTCGCTGTCTTCAAATTTATTATTATAATCTTCTTTCAATTTGTCAAATTCACTATTAATTCCAATATTTTGATCATTTGGTAAAATAACTGCAAGTTTTAAGTTTCGAGTTACATTCCAAGTTCCAATAGTTAATGTTTCTTCTTTACTTTCTTCATTTCCACGAAAGACAGAAACAATTTCGTCTATTCCTGTACTTTGATTGTTATTATCGTTACAATAAAAATAACCCTGTCCGGGTTCATTTAATCTTCCAAAATTATTTATATTCAAAATATCTTTTCTGTATGTTAATTCTTCTGAAGTTTCAAAAAAATCCTGATTTTTATTATGCTTTCTGTATCTAATTAACTTGAATGGTTTAAATTCTGAATATACAATTGGGATTAGTTGATTTTTTAAAATGTTTTTAATGTGCGTATAACTTGCGATAGAATTGTCTTCTTTCAATTCTTTTAATTTAGCAATAATTTGTTCGGATACTCTCATATTTTTTTAGCTATCGCACAACTTCTATACATACAACACTTCATAGTGTATATTCACCCAAAATTAGAGGTTTATGCGCTATAAAATACCGTTTTTCAAATGTATTAAATATTTTTTATAAATCATTAGACGGACTTTTCCTTTCCTCAATTATTCCTATTGCATTTTTTTTAAACGAAATAGTTAAAGAAAGTCTTGAAACATTAAAAAAAAAATTTGAGCAAAAATAAATATTTACCAAAAATAGAAGCAAAAAAAAACGCCAATCATAATGATTGGCGGTTTTATTAATCTTTAATTTCCTTTCCTTGGTTATCATTAAAATGATATTCAAGGTACGTGTACGAGTCACGCGGGATAATTTTTATCCATTTTTTATATTCAAAAAACCATTTCGAACGTATTGATGGAAATCCTTTTACAAGGTAAGCAGCTATAAATGGGTGTACATTAAGTACTACTTTATTATGCAACTTTATAATTCTTTCTAAATCGGAAGCAATTCTGTCTATAATTAAAATAGGCGCTTCAATGTCACTATTTTCATTATTAGGATTCTCTTCACGAGTTTCAATATTAACTTCTGGTCTAACTCGTTGTCTAGTAATTTGTACTATCCCGAATTTGCTAGGAGGCAATATTTTGTGTTTTGCTTTGTCGTCACTCATTTCTTCTCTTAAGAAATCGAATAGAATTTTACGATTGTCCGGATTAGACATATCTATAAAATCGACACATATTATACCGCCCATATCTCGCAAACGCAATTGTCTTGCTACCTCAGCAGCTGCAATCATGTTTACTTCGAGAGCTGTATCTTCCTGATTGGTCGCTTTATTAGAGCGGTTTCCGCTGTTCACATCGATAACGTGCATGGCTTCGGTATGCTCGATAATGAGGTAAGCACCTTTGCTCATGGAAACGGATTTACCAAACGATGTTTTTATTTGTCTTTCGATACTGTACTTTTCAAAGATCGGAGTGTCTTTCGACTGATAAAGCTTTACCATTGATTCTTTACTAGGAGCAATTTGTTGAATGTACTCTTTCGTTTCATTAAACAGCTCTTCATCATCTATAATAATCCCGCTAAAAGTATCGTTAAAAACATCTCGTAATATTGATGATGCTCTGTTGAGTTCTCCTAGCACTTTTGAAGGATGATGGGCTGTTGGGATTTTTTTGCACATTGATGTCCATTTGTCCACCAAGTTTTGCAAGTCTTTGTCTATTTCTGCAACTTTTTTGCCTTCTGCTACTGTACGAACAATAACACCGAATCCTTTTGGTTTGATAGATTGTACAAGACGTTTTAATCTGTCTTTTTCTTCTTTAGATTCTATTTTTTGAGAAATAGAAACTCGGTCTGAAAACGGGACTAAAACAATAAATCTTCCAGCAAGTGAAAGCTCTGAGCTTATCCTTGGACCTTTAGTAGATATTGGTTCTTTGACCACTTGTACAAGAATTGATTGATTTACGGCAACTACATCGGTAATTGTACCATCTTTATCAATTTCTTTTTCAAATTGGAAACTTTTAAGGGAGAAATCTTTTATTTTACCTGTTGTTACAAGTTTTATGAATTTCAGTTGTGAAGCTAGATTAGGTCCTAAATCATGATAATGCAAAAAGGCATCTTTTTCGAAGCCTACATTTACAAAAGCAGCATTAAGACCAGCAACTGGTTTTCTTATTTTGGCAATAAAAATATCGCCTACTTGAAAATTGCTTGTTTCTTCTTCTTTGTGTAATTCAATTAGTTTTCCATCTTTTAATAAGGCAAAATCTACAGCTTCAGAACTAGATCTAATAATCAATTCTTTATTCATGTGTAAATTTTTATCTGTACTTTAGAAAATAGAAAATAGAAATAAGAAAATAGATTTTGAAAATCTAAAATCTGAAATCTAAAATCTAAAATTTATTTACAGATGGATTAAACATTACAGGTATTTACCCGACGAAAAGAAGACTTTAAAATAATAAACACTAAGATAATTGAACAGTTTTCGTTTTATCTTTTCGTCTTTTATCTATTTGTCTTTTTCTCAATTTCAATGAACGTTTAAAAAGAAAAAAGTAGTTTAAAACTACTTTTTCTTTTTGTGACGGTTAGCTCTTGCACGTTTTTTACGTTTGTGCGTTGCTACCTTATGTCTTTTTCTTTTTTTACCACTTGGCATAATGTGTAGTTTTATTGATTAGTAATTTATTTTGTTGTTTCATTATTCGTTTTAACCCCTTCTACAAATACTTTAGCAGGTTTAAATGCTGGAATATTGTGAGCAGGAATTTTAATCGTTGTGTTTTTAGAAATATTTCTTCCTGTTTTTTCAGCTCTAGTTTTTACAATAAAACTCCCGAAACCTCTTAAGTAAACATTATCACCAGTTTCTAATGAATTTTTTACTTCTTCCATAAAAGTTTCTACTGTAGCCTGTACATCTCCTTTTTCTAGTCCTAATTTCTCTGAAATTTTCGCTACGATATCTGCTTTTGTCATTTTAATACGTAATTAAGTTTATGTAATTTTTTGAGGTTGCAAATATATAAATTAAATAAACAATATTTCAAGCTAATTGATTAAAATTTAATCACATAAAATTTTATTTTTGCTAACCAAATAATTATAATGAATTTTAGTAAAACATTAACAACGTGGTATTTAGAAAATAAACGCGATTTACCTTGGAGAAAAACAACGGATCCTTACTTTATTTGGCTCTCCGAAATCATGTTGCAACAGACAAGAGTTGCACAAGGTTTACCCTATTACAGGGCTTTTACAAAGGAATTTCCAACAGTTTTAGATTTAGCTAATGCAAGTGAAGAAAAAGTGTTAAAATTGTGGCAAGGACTAGGATATTACTCTCGTGCAAGAAATTTGCATGCCACCGCAAAACATATTGCTGGAAATTTGAACGAAATTTTTCCTCAAGATTATAAAAATTTACTCAAATTAAAAGGTATTGGCGAATATACTGCAGCAGCTATTGCCTCTTTTTCTTACAATGAAGTAGTTCCAGTTGTTGACGGAAACGTTTTTCGCGTGCTTTCGCGTTATTATAATGTAGCAACTGATATTACATCTGCAAAAGCAAAAAAAGAGTTTACACTGTTAGCTCAAGAAGTAATTAGCAAAGATGATCCAGCCTTATTTAATCAAGCTATTATGGAGTTTGGTGCTTTACAATGTGTCCCCAAAAACCCTAATTGCACTATTTGCCCTCTCAACTCGAGTTGTGCTGCGCTTTCTTTGAAAAAAGTTAATGAATTACCCATAAAAAGCAAGAAGGCAAAAGCAAAAAACAGGTTTCTAAACTATCTTTTTGTATTAGACGATAAAAACAAAACCACAATTAACCAAAGAACAGCTAAAGGAATTTGGCATAATTTATATGAATTTCCATTGATAGAAACCGAAACATTAGAATCTGAAGAAGTTGTTTTAGAATTAATTCGAAATAAATTTGATGATATTTCTGAAATTATTCTAATGGAAACAGAAACAATAACACACAAACTAACACACCAGCATTTACATATTAAATTTTGGAAAGTTAATAGAAAAACTACAATAGAAAACGGTCTTGGTTTTGAAAATCTAAATAAATTCCCTTTTCCAATTGTACTTCACAATTTTATAGAGAATAATAAGTTTTAATTAAAATGACTTATCTTTGGTATTCTCAAATGAATTCATAATGAACGGAACGTTAAATAAAGTTATGCTAATAGGTTATCTTGGAGAAGATATAAAAATGCATTATTTTGATGGAGGTAATTGCATAGGAAGGTTTCCGCTTGCAACAAACGAAGTTTATATTAATAAAACTACTGGTGAGAAAATAACTTCGACTGAATGGCACAATGTTGTTGTGCGTAATAAAGCAGCCGAAATTTGTGAAAAATATTTATCTAAAGGGGATAAAATATATGTAGAAGGAAGGATAAAATCTAGACAATGGCAAGCTGAAGACGGAACTACAAAATACACAACCGAAATTCAAGTTACCGAATTTACATTTTTGAATACTAAAAAAGATTCTGAAAACGTAAAAACACAATCTGAAGCTCCAAAAACAACAAGTTTCGATTCTACTATTGAAAATGATTTGCCTTTTTAAAACTCAAACAATGCTTAATAAATATTTTACCTTTCTTTTACTTGTTTCAATTACAATTTGCATTATTGGTTGTAAAGACGATGTATTACCAAAACCTAAAGCTTACTTAAGCCTAGATTACCCCAATCCTATTTATTCTAATTTTGACAAAACATGTGGTTATACTTTCCAATACAACACAATAGGTAAAGTTGTAGACAAAGGAAATTGTAATTTTGATATTGATTATCCAAGTCTTAAAGCAACTGTTTATCTTAATTATAAGCCAGTAAACAATAATTTAAAACAGTTGTTACGTGATGCTCAAAAACTAACCTATGAACACGTTATTAAAGCTGACGGAATAAGCGAACAACCTTATGCTAACAAAGAAAGAAAAGCGTACGGTATGTTTTATGAAGTGGGCGGAAATGCTGCTTCTCAGTCGCAATTTTATTTGACTGATAGTACTAAACATTTTTTGGTAGGTTCAGTTTATTTTTATGCAAAACCAAATTATGATTCAGTTTTACCAGCTGCTGCATACATAAAAAATGATTTACGCATTTTGATGGAAAGCCTGAAGTGGAAACAAAAGTAAATTTTATTTTACGCCAGACACTTTATAAGTTTTACCATCAGCAACTGCCTCTACAGTTTCCGTTAATTTTTCTGCTGTTTGTATATTTCCATCATATTGAATTGTTGCCATTTTTTTATCAAAATCGACAGAAGCTTTTTGTACGCCATCAAGACTTGCTAGTTTATTTTCTATTGTTTTTGCACAACCCATTGCGCAGGTCATACCTTCAATTTTGAAACTTGTTGTTTCTATCTTTGCAATCTCTTTTTTTGTAGTCTTTGTTTCAACTTCTCCTTGTTTTTTACAACTTACAAATGCAATTCCTATTAAAAGAAAAAATGCTAATATTACTTTTATATTTTTCATGCTTTTTTTTGAAATTATTATTTGACAAAATTACGGAAAAGAGTTTGTATAATTATGAATATTTGAAACAAACATTGACATACTATAAACGAAAAAATCCCGACTAATCGGGATTTTTGATATTTACAACTTAATTCTTTCTAGTTAAATTGAGCTCTATTATCTTCGATAGTAGCATCTTTCTTAAGTGAATTGTAAACTCTTCCTTGTACAGATCCTTTAGATTGTCCGTTTAGTCTAGTTACAATGTCTTTGTAATCCTTAGCAGCAGGTGCCTTAGTGCTAGATTTTACTTTGATTTTGAAAACTCCAGAAGCACCATCGATTGTTTGAGAAACAACTCCTGGCTTAAGTGAAAATGCAGTCCCTACAACTTTAGGTTCTGCACCAATAGTTTGTATATAAGAATTTGCAGCAACTACATCTAAAGCTTCTTTTACAGGAGAACCTGTTGCTTTAGAAACTGCTTCAAGCGTAGAACCAGCCATTTTAACCTTAATTAATTCTGCTTTCTTTTCGTTCCTTAATTTTGACCCTATTGCAACTTTCGCATCTTCTATAGATAATAAACCAGCTTCATTTATTTTTTTCAAACGAGCCACTACGTGACCGGCAGGAACATTGAAACGTTTTACTTCTCCTTCTTTTGCGCCAAATGCCCAACGAACGATTTCTCTTTGATTTCCTACTCCTTGAACGTTTTCGTCCATAGCCAATACTTTAGCAACTGGAGCAACTGTTAGTTTCATTTCTTTTGCAGCAACATCAAATGCTTTTTCGTTTGCGGCCATTTCAAATTTAGTTGCAGTCGTAAATACTTTATCACTTGTTGTTTCAGACGGTGCGATTTTTTGAGCAATTGTAGCCAAACGAACTGCGTCTTGCTTGTCTGTTACATTAATAATATGAAAACCAAATTCAGTTTCTACCAGTCCTATCTTTCCTACTGGATTTGAGAAAACGAAATCGTTAAACGGTTTTACCATTTGACCTTGACTAAAATAACCCAAATCTCCGCCTTGTTGAGCAGATGGATCATCAGAGCTAGTATATGCTAACATCTGGAATGATGATGGATTTGCTAAAACTTGAGACAATAAAGCTTCTGCTTTTGCTTTTGCTTGCTCTTTTGTTCTTTTTTCTCTTTGGTTTTGAATTTTCGTTCCTTCATAGCTAATTAAAATATGACTAGCTTTTGCATTTGCGTTTACTTTTTTTCCTAAATTCCTAGAAAGGCAATAGTAATCACCAAAAGTGTAAGGTCCGTAGACTTGTCCAGATGCTAAATTAAATAATGCTTCTGCATGTTCTGCTGGCAAATCTTTTTTAGCAACATAAGTTGAATCGTATTTTATATCTGAGTTTGCATTTACAAACTCTACTAAATTTGGAGCATTTTTAAATCCAACTTTTGCTTCGTTTACAGTTGTAGTTACTGGATTATCTTCAACAGAGTTCAATAACCCGTTTACTTTATCTTCTATTACTTTCTTATCTTCTGGAGATGCTTTGTCTTCTATTAAAACAAATTCTAACTCACGAGATTCGTCAGCTTTGTATTTCTTTTCGTCTTTTTTCATAAAAGCGATTAGTTCAGCATCTGTAAGTTCAACTTTTTTATCTTCTATAGTTGAATAAGGAACAGAAACTACATTGAAACTAACTTTATTATTTTCTAACTCATAGTTAAATTTTGCTTCTGCTAGTGTTGTATAAAAACCTGATTGAATCATAGTGTTATACATTTGCTCCGTAGTAGATTGTGTTAATTGTTTTTCATAATCCAACCATTGTTGCCATCTTTCAGGTGATGAATTCTTTATAGACGCAATAAATTCGTTAAATTTTGCTTTGTCAAACTTACCTGCAGCATTCAAAAACTGTGGATTTTGCGCAAACTGAGGATCTTCTTTAATTACATTAATTAATTGATCGTCACCTATACGTAAACCTAATTTCTCACATTGCTTTTCAAGCAAAACTCTTCTTACTTCTTGATCCCAAACTCCATTTGTAGCTTGCATGATGGACATATTTTGTCCTTGTTGGCTTTTTTGAGCCATATCAACTTTTCCTCTAAATTCTTCAAAAGGAATATCTACACCATTTATAGTTCCTGCGTTTCTAGATGTTTTTCCAAATCCTCCATTTTCGATTAATGCACCTATTATGAATGCAAATAATGCTAATCCTACTATTGCGACAACTAAAAATGATTTTTGTCTAATTTTTGATAAAACTGCCATTTTTTAAAAATATTTTTTTATTCAGTGAGCGAAAATACAATTATCTATCAAATAACAAAAGGCTTAACCTTTTATTTTAATAGAAAGTTCATTTATTTATTTATTTTGATCTTGATTGTCAAATTTTTTAGCAAATTTTCTTCGAAAGAAAAACATAAAAATTGCAGTGGCAGCAAGTATAAAACTCAAATAAGGCATGTCTGTACCTGAGTTTAATTTTGAAAATCCATCGTATACAAAAAATATTCCTGCAACTAGGTAAACGTATTGTGTGTATTTTAAATAATTCATCTTTTCTGTTTTTTTAAATACTATAAACTCCTGTTATCTTTTGAGTGTCTAAAACCTTGAAATCTTTACTAAAATCTATACCTAATCCGTCTATGACACTTCCTTTATTCGTAAATTTATATGCTTTTTGTGTGAAAAACCATTCATTTTTTTGGTCATAATATAATTGTTCTGTTTCTAGAACTTTACCATCATGTGTAGTGATTTTTACTTTTCCACTCAAATCGATTAAATTAGAGCTTGTGTATGAAATTGCATAATTTGATGTTACAAAACTTTTGTTTCCTTGCTCGTCATATATCGTAACTTTTATTCCCTTTGGAAACTCCGTAAATGGAAATTCTAACTGGGAATAATCTAACATTTGTGGGGAAATTAAAATCGCTTTAATCCTGCCTGAATCGGTATATTTTAGATTAAAGTCTTTAGCTTCGCCTACTGGACTAAACTCTAGGACATTTATTTTTCGAACTTCATTTATATTACTTTCGCAAGAAATAAAAAAAAGTGTTGCTACAATAAGTAACAGCACTTTTTTTATTATTTGAAATTCTTTTTTCATTATTTATTATTAATCGAATTTGCGCTTTACAAACCATTTGTCATTAAATGACATTCCAATAGAGATATTTAAATAGTTCTCACGAATAAGACCTGCATTTGTTGTTCCTCTTTTACCGTATTCTAATCCCAGATTAATATTAGAAAAAGCACCACCCACAGGCAACCCAAGTCCTAAAGTAACTGCGGAATCATTTATAGATTGATTATTAATTACCAAACCTGTACTCTCAGAACGAAGACCTGCTCTGTATGTTACTTTGTTAAAATAGTTTGAAAAAGAATTATAGTTAGGCGTATAATAACCTCCTAATGAAAATTTAGTCGCATTTTCGAATGAAACGTTAGAAGCATACTTATTCCCAAAATCACTTTTTCCTTGAAAAGTCGATTCGAATCCAACAAACCATTTTTTAATTTCACCAATTCCCGCTCCGAATGATAATTTAGTTGGTAATTTTATTTTTGAATCTCCTACTAAAATATCTTGTGAATCCCAAACTCTTTCCAATCCAGAAGATGAATAAGTAATTACTGCTAAATTTCTTTGATTAGTAGAATTTAAACTAGTAGAAGGAGAAAGTGTTAAACTTGAAACTAAGTCATATTTTTTAAATTTAGTTTTATACATCAAACCTGCATTGAAAGTAACTCCACTATACTCATTAGTGTTTAATTCTCTAGATCCGTATTGAGCATTAGATATAAATGCTGTAGAATTTGCTTCAATTTTACCAAAATTATATGCAAAATCCGCACCGACACTTAGTTTAGGAGTAATCTGATATCCCGCACCTACAAAAACCTTATTTACACCACCAGTACCTGAATATCTAGAACCAGTTCCATCTGCCTCTATCTTTTCAAGTTTATATCCAACAGATGAATAGGGCATAATCCCTAAACTTAAACCCACTTTTCTTAAAGGGAAAGCCATAACAAGATAATCTAAAGATGTTCTTCTTGCCTTTTCAGAACTAGAAGCGCTATTTAAGGATTCCTTATTATACGTTCCTGCAACTCCAAATGAAGTCAATTTTAATGCTGACAATGATGCTGGATTTTGCAAGTTTACATGAATACTATCTGGCAAAATTCCCAAACCTCCCATAGATTTATTTTCCACAGTTCCTTGAAATTTTATGTTTCCAATTCCATAAAATGAATATGGAGATGCCGTACCTTCTTGTGCAAAACTATGAAGCGAAAGCAGAATAAAACTGCTTAATAAAAATTTTTTAATCATTTTTGATATTGATAAAGATTGTTCAAACTCTCCAAAAGAAAATTTGAATTGGCAAATATGGTATTTTTTAATCGTTTAGCCAAAAAATTA
>NZ_JBDTQE010000080.1:0-11762 GCF_039932285.1 Flavobacterium sp. | reverse complement strand
CAAAATCTACAGGTTATGCTATTGCGCCAATGGTCGATAAATTAGCTAAAGAAAACAACAATGATTTTACTAAATATGTAAACGACTCTTTCGATACTAGTATTTTAACATCTAAAGAAAAAATTAAATCTTTCTTAGATTTGCCAAGTCAAGAAGTGTTAGATAAAGATCCTTTATACGAGTTGTCAAATGATATGATAACACATTTTACATCAAAATCCGATGCTATAACAAAAGCTCAAAACGATTTTGGCGCTTCATTTCGTTTATTAGTTGAAGGTTTAAGAGAGTCTAAAATTGGAACCATAAAATATCCAGATGCAAACTCAACTTTACGTTTAACTTATGGTAAAGTTCGTGCTTTGCCAGCTGATAAACGTAATGATGCAAAAATAAACAATTACACAACACTTGCAGGTCAGGTTAAGAAATACAAAAAAGGTGATGAAGAATTTGATTTGCCGGCTCGTGTACTTGAGATGAATAACAATAAAGATTTTGGTCGTTTTGCAGACAAAGATGGTTCACTTCACGTAAATTTCTTGACAGATAATGACATTACAGGAGGAAACTCAGGTTCGCCAGTTCTGAATGGAAAAGGAGAATTAATAGGAATTGCTTTCGATGGAAATATCGAAGCGATGGCTGGAGATGTAATTTTCGACAAAAAACTACAAAGAACAATCAATGTAGATATTCGTTATGTACTTTGGGTAATCGAGAATTTCTCAGGAGCAAAACACATTGTTGATGAAATGACTTTGGTTAAATAATTTACTGAGAAATTTAATCTCAAAATAAATTCAGAAATCCGACTTATTTATTTAAGTCGGATTTTTTTATATCTTTACTTTGAATTTTAGAGATGAAAAAAACAGTTCTATTTTTATTGATTATAATGCTGTCTTCTTGTAAGGAAGACAAAGTTCCGTTGGTTTCTTTTTATTATTGGAAAACTCAA
This sequence comes from Flavobacterium sp., assembly GCF_039932285.1. Lineage (GTDB taxonomy): Bacteria > Bacteroidota > Bacteroidia > Flavobacteriales > Flavobacteriaceae > Flavobacterium. The sequence continues at coordinate 10,801 of NZ_JBDTQE010000080.1, read as the reverse complement.
TTAAAACTCACAAAACTAGAAAAACAAACATTAAATAAGAACGAGGTTAAGAAACTATATGTTCGTTATTTTGATGTTAAATTAGTAAATAATAAAGCTTTTCCAGTTGCGCCAATTCATTTTCTAGAGAACGTAAAAAACCAAGAAATTATCCCAGTCGTTTTTATAAAAAACGAAATTTTTTCATCTAAGAAAATAAATCATGATGAGTTAGTTACAAATATTTTAAAACTAATTAATCAGATAGATAAAGTTAATAGAATTCAAAATTCTGAAATTCAAATAGATTGTGATTGGACTATAGAAAGTAAAGATAATTATATGCGATTTTTAGAGATTTTAAAATCTAAATATCATAAAATAATTTCAGTAACTATTCGTCTACATCAAATAAAATATTCCAATGAAACAAAGATTCCATCAGTAGATTACGGTGTTTTAATGTTTTATAATATGGGGAAACTAGGGACTGATAATTCTAATTCTATCTATGATCCAAAAATTGCAGAAAAATACTTACCATCTTTAAAGAACTATCCATTGAAGCTAAAAGTTGCATTGCCTATTTTTTCTTGGATAATCCACAGTCGAAATAATCAAATTGTTAATTTGATATCTAAAATTGAGTTAGAAAGCTTTAAAAATAATGCTAATTTTGAATTTGAAGATGAGACAAAAATAGTTGTTAAAAAAAATGTACTTTTTAATGGTTTTTTCTTTAAAGAAGGAGACAAACTTAAGTTAGAAGATGTTTCTAAATCTGATATAAAAGAAATGATAAATTTGTTAAGCAGTTATATGTTAAACAAACCCGAAGAAATTATTTACTATGATTTAGACGAAAATAATATAAAAAAATATAATGATAAACTTTTTTTCAAGACCTGTAATTCTAGTTTCTAGTACTTTTTTAATAGGAGTTACTACTTTTTTTTCCTTATGTGCTGGTGGTGATTGGGATTGGTTCGAATATAATTCGAGTTTTGCTCCTGAAGCTTATGTACAGGACAAATCATACGAACAATTGTTCTATAGTGTTAATATGTTTTATGGTGGTGATTGGTATGATAACAATCATTCGCAAAGATTTGGGGAATCTATAATTGCCGATTGGAAGCAGTATTTAGAGAATAAAATTTCAGACAAAGAACTTAAATATTTTATTCTTTCCGATTCTTCGGATGTCTCAGTTAGCCAAACAGTTAAAAATATTTCTAATAAAAATAGAGCAGCTTCTAAAAAATATGATTTGACTAATGAAAAAATAAAAAGTTTTTTTGTTTTTATAAATTTAGCAAAATCATTAGAAATATATACAAACAATTCTTCTTCTTGGGATTATAACACGGATAGTATGAATGCTATTAACTTTATGTCAGTAGCTCAGGCAAAAAAAATAGAGAATGTTTATAATCTGACTAAAGAACCATTTCTTAAAAACAGGTATTGGTTTCTTACCATGAAAGCTTATTTTTATTCTGATAATAGAAACGAAGCAATCACTTTTTTTAATAAAACTCAAGCTAAATTAGATAGAAACGAAATGTTTTACAGAGGATTATCTTATGTAGCTGGAGTTTTATATAAAAATAAAGACTATGCAAAATCTAATTTTATGTATAGTGTTGTTTTTGACAATTGCCCCAAACTAAGAACAGTGGCCACTTATTGCTTTCACCCACAAAGTGATAATGATTTTAAAGCGTCACTAGATTTAGCAAAAACAAATTCTCAAAAAGCATCTTTATGGGCACTATATGGGTATTATGCAGATGAGGTAGAAGCTATAAATCAAATTTATATTTTAGATCCTAAAAATACACATTTAGATTATTTGCTTACGCGAGCTATTAATTTAGCCGAAAATAAAATGAATTCTTCTGATTGGAGTTATTATGATTACGGTACTAAAACAACACTTAAAAATGAAGATTTAAATAATAAATTATATCAAGTTATATCTAAAATTGCCAAAGCAAAAAACACAAAAACTCCCTATATTTGGAATATAGCTGCTGGTTATTTTGAAGTTATTAAGGAGAATAATAATGTAGCATCTAATTATTTTATTCAAGCAGAAAAAGATATTCCAAACACAAAATTAGCGAAAGAACAATTAAAATTATTTCAAGTTTTTAATGAAGTAGCTTCTCTAAAAAAACTTGATGTTGGTTCAGAAAATAAAATATTGCCAAGCCTAAAATGGTTGTTTTCTTTTCAAAAAGAGAACAATAATAGCTCTAATTTAAGAACTAATTTTTTAATAAATTGGTCTCGAAATTACATAGCCTCATTATATAAAAAACAAGGAAATGATGTGTTTGCAGAATTATTCTTAAGAGAAAAAGATTTTTATCTAAATCCTGATCGAACAGAAAAAACGCAAAACTATTTACTTAAGAACAAAAAATCCGATTGGGATATATTTGCTCAGTCATTATATAATGTCAATTTGAACGATATTTATGATTATAAAGCCATTAAATTAACTTATAATAACCAACTTCAAAATGCTATTGTCGAATTAGAAAAATCTAAAGAGGCAAAAGAGATGATTTTAGATGGAAATCCATTTAATGGAAATATTAAGGATTGTAATGATTGCGATCATATTGCATACCAAAAAACAAAATATTCAAAGCTTGATTTTTTAAAGAAAATGGTCGAAATACAAAATAATTTAAAGAATAATAATAATGATAAATTCAGTAATGCCATTTTGTTAGGAAATGCATTTTATAGCATGTCTTTTTATGGAAATGCAAGATCATTTTACGACAATAAAATTATCAATCAATATGGTAATTATATAGACGATTTATATCAAAATATGTTGTTTAGTAATAAATTTTCAAAGCAATATTATCAAGATGCCTTTAATGCTGCAAAAGATAATGAACAAAAAGCTAAAACAGTTTATCTGCTAACTAAGATTGAAAGAAATGAATTTTATAACACTCCATTGTTTAAACCATATGAAGTAGATTATATTTCTTTTGAGGGTTATAAAAAGCTTAAAAAAGAATACGCTACAACTAAATATTATCAGGACGTCATTAGTGAATGTGGTTATTTTAATTCTTTTATAAATAAGTAATAAAGATGAAATCGACTCTATTTTTCATTTTCTTTTATATATCTATTTGGTCGCAAACATCATTCGACAAAGCTAAAATTCTTTTCGACCAAGGAAAGTATGCTTCTGCAGAAACGTTGTTTGAAAGCTATTTGAAAGATAATCCAACCAATGCTAAAACCATCGAATATCTAGGAGATATTTCAGGGTATGAACAAAAATGGAATAATGCGATTTATTACTATAAAAAACTAAAAACGGCATTTCCGAGAAATGCTAATTATTGGTACAAATTTGGGGGTGCATTAGGATTAAAAGCTAAATCTGTTAATAAATTCAAAGCTTTAGGAATGATTGACGATGTAGAAAACGCCTTTTTAACCGCTGCAAAATTAGATTCAAAACACATAGATTCCCGTTGGGCGTTAGTAATGTTATATATAGAATTGCCAGGAATAGCAGGAGGAAGCGAAATCAAAGCCCAAAAGTATGCTAACGAATTGGACTCTATCTCAAAAGTAGATGGTTACCTCGCAAAAGGCTATATAGATACTTATTTTAATAGATATACAAATGCTGAAGTAAATTATTTAAAAGCTTATGAAATTGGTCATTCAAAAACTACTTTCAATAAATTATATGATTTATATTTGAATAAGTTTAAAGACAAACAAAAAGCAATAAATCTAAAAAAAGAATTTATAAATTGATTTCTTTTCAAACTTCTTTTTCCTCTGAAATCTGAAAGCGAAAATCTGAAATCAAAAAGCTCAAATCTAATATATGCGTACACATTTTATCGCCATTGGCGGAAGCGCGATGCACAATTTAGCATTGGCATTACACAACAAAGGATATCAAGTTACAGGAAGTGACGATGCTATTTTCGAACCATCCAAATCTCGTTTAGAAAAAAAAGGACTTATGCCTTTAGAACTTGGATGGTTTCCTGAAAAAATCACGTCCGATATCGAGTCGATCATTTTAGGAATGCATGCAAAAGCAGACAATCCGGAATTACTAAAAGCACAAGAATTGGGACTAAAGATATATTCGTATCCAGAATTTTTATACGAACAGTCTAAAAATAAAACTCGCGTGGTTATAGGTGGTTCTCACGGAAAAACTACTATAACTTCTATGATTTTACATGTCATGCATTATCATAATATCGAAGTCGATTATATGGTTGGTGCACAATTAGAAGGTTTTGATACCATGGTGCATCTTACTGAAGAAAACGACTTTATCGTTTTAGAAGGCGACGAATATTTGTCTTCGCCAATGGATAGAAGACCAAAATTTCATTTATACCAACCCAATATTGCTTTAATTTCGGGAATTGCTTGGGATCATATTAATGTTTTTCCAACTTATGAAAACTATGTAGAACAATTTGAAATTTTTATTCAAAAAATTACTAATGGCGGAATTCTAGTTTATAATGAAGACGATTCGGAAGTAAAACGTGTGGCCGAAGCTTCTACAAATCCTATTAGACGAATTGCTTATCATACACCAAAATATACGGTAAACGACGGAATCACTTTACTAGAAACACCAGAAGGCGATATGCCAATCGAAGTTTTTGGAGCGCATAACCTTAATAATCTGGCTGGAGCCAAATGGATTTGCCAAAATATGGGTGTCGATGAAGCCGATTTTTATGAAGCCATTGCTAGTTTTAAAGGCGCTTCTAAAAGATTAGAAAAAATTGCGGAAAGCAAAACAAAAGTGGCTTACAAAGATTTTGCACATTCGCCAAGTAAAGTCGCCGCTACTACAAAAGCCGTAAAAGAGCAATATCCTAACAGAAATGTAGTTGCTTGTTTAGAGCTTCATACTTATAGTAGTTTGAACGCCGAATTTCTCAAAGAATATGAAGGCGCGTTAGAATATGCTGATGTTGCTGTGGTTTTCTATTCGCCAGATGCCGTAAAAATCAAACAATTAGAAGAAGTTACTTATGAGCAAATTGCCAAAGCCTTCAACCGAAAAGATTTAATCATTTATACCAATCCAAAAGATTTTAAAGATTATTTGTTTAGCCTTAATTTAGAGAATTCTGCCTTATTACTAATGAGTTCTGGGAATTATGGCGGATTAAATTTTGATGAAGTTAAAGGATTAATTTCATAATGCAAGAAAATCTTTCTATAAAAAACTGGTCAGAAGACGATCAGCCACGAGAAAAACTAATGCTAAAAGGCAAACACGTTTTAAGCGATGCCGAGCTGGTTGCCATTCTCATTGGTTCAGGAAGTCGGTCGGAAAGTGCTGTGCAATTGTCACAACGCATTTTATCTAGTGTCGATAATAATTTGAATGCCTTAGGAAAACTATCCATCAAACAACTAACCGAGTTTAAAGGAATTGGAGAAGCAAAAGCTATTTCTATTGTTGCTGCAACCGAATTGGGTCGCCGTCGCCGAGCAGAAGAAACAGTAGAGCTCAAAAAAATCAATTCTAGTAAAGCAGTTTTCGATATTATGCAACCTATTATTGGTGAATTAATACACGAAGAATTTTGGGTTTTATTTCTAAATAATTCTAACAAAGTGATTTATAAATCACAAATTAGTAAAGGTGGAATTACAGGAACTGTTGTCGATGTTCGTATGGTTTTTAAAATGGCATTAGAGCAAAACGCAGTAGCTATTATACTTTCGCACAATCATCCATCGGGAAAACTAGAAGCGAGCGATGCCGATAAGACTTTGACTAAACAATTAAAATTAGCTGGACAACAACTTACTATTCCTGTTTTAGATCACATTATTATTACCGAAAATGGTTATTTGAGTTTTCGAGATGAAGATATTTTTTAATTTATGAAGAAGAGAATAAAACATATTTTTTTCGATTTAGATCACACACTTTGGGATTTTGATAAAAATTCGGAATTGGCTTTCGAACGAATTTTAAACAACTATTTTCCAAATATTAAAGTGGAAGATTTCATAACTGTTTATTCGCCAATTAATCAATCCTGTTGGAAGTTGTATCAGAAAGATGAAATAACACATCAAGAATTGCGTTACAAAAGACTAAAAGAGACTTTCGATATTTTAGAACAAGAAATTTCAGATAATCAAATTGATGTGATTTCGGATGAATATATCGAATTTTTACCTGATTTTAATCACCTTTTTGATAATGCTATCGAAGTTTTAGATTTCTTAAGCCAGAAGTATCAATTGCATATCATTACCAATGGTTTTGCCGAAGTGCAACATAAAAAACTAAACAATTCTAATATTAGTCATTATTTTAAAACCATAACTAATTCAGAATTAGCAGGAGCTAAAAAACCAAATCCAATTATTTTCGAACATGCTCTAAAGGTTGCCAATGCTCAAAAAAAAGAAAGTATCATGATTGGAGATTGCCTTGATGCCGATGTAAATGGCGCCTTAGATTTCGGAATAGAAGCTATTTTTTTTAATCCAAATCAAATAGAAGTCATACAAAGTATCAATCAAATTGCTAACTTAGCCCAACTAAAAAAACTTTTTTAAAATGAAAAACAAATTATTTTTAATAGCAATTGCCTTATTTTCAAGTTTAATATATTCTCAATCGTCTTTGAATGATTATGAAATGGCGATAATTCCTGCGAAATTTGAATTTCAAAAAGAAGACAATCAATATAGAATTAATTCAACCATAAAAGCTTTCTTAAAACAAAAAGGATTTGAAGCTTATGTTTCGACCGATGTTTTACCAGAAGGATTTTTAGATTACAATTGCAATAAAGTTTTTGTAAATGTTGTAGAAGAAAACACGATGTTTTCTACAAGAATAAAAATTGAATTTAAAGATTGCAGACAAGTAGTTTTATTCACGACTGATTTAGGAGAAAGTAGAGAAAAAGAATTTGCAAAAGCATATAATCAAGCCTTGTTATTAACCTTAAAATCTTTTGATAAAGCTAAGTATAAGTTTTCGGGAAAAACTTATTATGATGATGAAGCGCAAGAAAAATTGAAATCCCGTGATGTAGAAAGTGTGTCGAAAGAAGTGACTAAAGTCATAAAATCTGAAAATGGAGTAACCTACGAAAAAGTTATAAAAACCGATAATTCAACAGCAACCGATACATTTGTAAAAGTAACAAATCAAACAAATCAACAAGAGTTAGTATTGTATAAAACATCAAGAAATGCTATTTACTTATGCAATCAAAATGGAAAAAATGGTGTTGTTTTTGCTAAAAATGAAGTTTGGTTTTTCGAATATTTAGACAACGGAAAATTAGTTTCAGAGAAATTGGATATTAAGTTTTAGTTTATATTTTGTCATTCCGACGAAGGAGGAATCTCATTGTTAGCTTCTCTTTATGAGATTCCTCCTTCGTCGGAATGACAAATAGCATTTATGATTGGATTAAAATATAATTATAATGTATTAATGCGTAATTCGTAATTTTTTCTAATACCCATACTTATCTTTCCATCTATTTTTTAAAAATTCTCTAGTGCCATTCTCACGAGAATTATTCCCTGGATTATAAAAAACAGTTTCCGAAATTTCGTCTGGCAAAAATTCTTGTTCGGCAAAATTATTAGAGTAATCATGGGAGTATTTGTACTCGTCTCCATAACCCAATTCCTTCATGAGTTTCGTGGGCGCATTTCGTAAATGAATAGGAACAGGCAAATCACCAGTTTGTTTTACTACTTTTTGAGCTTCGCCAATAGCCAGATAACTTGCATTGCTTTTAGGAGAAGTTGCCAAATAAACCGCACATTGACTCAAAATAATTCTACTTTCAGGATAACCAATCGTAGTAACCGCCTGAAAAGTATTGTTAGCCATTATGAAAGCCGTTGGGTTGGCATTGCCAATATCTTCAGAAGATAAAATAAGCATTCTTCTAGCAATAAATTTTACATCTTCACCGCCTTCAATCATACGAGCCAGCCAATAAACTGCGCCATTCGGGTCACTGCCACGAATAGATTTTATAAATGCCGAAACGATATCGTAATGTTGTTCACCAGTTTTATCATACAAAACAGTATTTTTCTGAACCAATTGCATCACTTTTTCATTGGTAATCAAAATATGGTCTTCACTCGTAGCGTTTATGACGAGTTCAAAAATATTTAATAGTTTGCGTCCATCGCCACCAGAAAGTCTTAATAAAGCTTCGGTTTCGACTAATTCGATATTTTTAGTTTTCAAAAAAGTGTCAGTTGTCATGGCGCGATGCAATAGCGCTTCGAGATCCTGTTTCGAAAAAGCATTCAAAATATAAACCTGACATCTTGACAATAAAGCAGGAATTACCTCAAAACTTGGATTTTCGGTAGTTGCTCCAATGAGTGTAATCCAACCTTTTTCAACCGCAGCGAGTAAAGAATCTTGTTGCGATTTGCTAAAACGATGTATTTCATCGATAAACAAAATGGGGTTTTTAGTAGTAAATAATCCGCCACTTTGTTTGGCTTTTTCAATCACATCACGAATGTCTTTTACGCCAGAATTTATCGCACTCAAGATATAAAACGGACGTTTGCTTTCTTGCGCAATAATTTGTGCCAAAGTCGTTTTTCCCGTACCAGGCGGTCCCCAAAAAATAAGCGACGGAATAATTCCTTTCGCAATTTGATGCGTCAACGAGCCATTTTCGCCAACTAAATGCGACTGACTAATGTATTCTTGTAGATTTTGCGGACGAATTCGCTCTGCTAATGGTGCTTCCAATTGATTGTTGATTCGGTTATTTAACTATTCGTTTAATCGAATAATACGGATTCAAATTTATGACATTTAAACTTTTAAATTATCAAATAACCAAATAAACGATTAACCAAATAATCTATTTATGACAAAATATCACTAAATTGAGTTTGGTAGTATTTTTGACTATAAATTTTTAAATCATTCAATTTATGAATCTTTAAATTACCAATGAAAGAAACCGATTTCAAATTTTCCGCATCAGTACTAGCTTGGCCATTATATTTAGTGCTGTCGCTTTGGTTGGTTTATACTATCGAAATTATTTTCCCAGGTGATTTTTCTCATTTAGGAATCTTGCCAAGAACCGTTTCGGGACTTAGAGGAATAGTGTTGAGTCCGTTTTTGCATGGCGATATTGGACATTTGTTTAACAACTCGATTCCGTTATTTATTTTAGTAGCCGCTTTGCGATTTTTTTATCGAAAGGAATCGCTGAAAGTTTTGGTTTTAGGTGTTTTGCTTTCAGGATTTGGCACTTGGATTATAGGAAGAGAAAGTTATCACATTGGCGCCAGTGGATTAATTTATGTTTTGGTCAGTTTTATTTTCTTCAAAGGAATCAAATCTAAATATTTTAGATTAGTGGCGTTGTCATTAACAATAGTAGTGGTTTACGGTGGAATGATTTGGTTTGTATTTCCTTCGGCAGAAGAAAATATTTCTTGGGAAGGACATCTTTCAGGATTTATTGCTGGTTATTTATTGGCTTTTTACACTAAAACTGATAAATATCAGAAGCCAATAAGATATGATTGGGAGCGACCAGATTTTGACCCTAGTCAAGATGAATTTATGAAACACTTTGATGAAAATGGAAATTTTGCGCCACAACCAAAACCTGAAATTATAGAAGATGAAATTGGTAATGAATTGCCAAAAATAGTGTATCATTTTAAAGAGTTAAATGATAAGGCACTATAAATATTTTAAATTTTTTTAATGCTTTTATTTTTTATAATCTGACATTCAATAATAAAATTAATAGAATTAAATTTATGTAAATTTTAAAGTTTGTTCTACTATGATTATCAATTCCTTTGCTAAATTTACTATTAATTATTTTAAATAAATAAACATGAAAAAAGTAGCATTGTTAGTTCGCTTGGTTGCGAAAGAAGGAAAAGAGCAACAAGTAGCAGATTTTATCACAAATGCTTTACCATTAGCAGTTGCAGAAGTGGATACTACAACCTGGTATGCCATTCAAATTGATAAATCTACGTTTGGTATTTTTGATACTTTTCCTCACGAAGCAGGAAGACAAGCGCACTTATCTGGAGAAATTGCAAAAGCATTAATGGCCAATGCAGCTGAGTTATTATCTGTTGCTCCAGTTATTGAACAAGTAAATGTTTTAGCAGCAAAATAATATTTGTTCTATATGGACTAAAACCATTTTAAGGATTTTTCTTAAAATGGTTTTTTGTTTTATAAAGAATTTTTGTAATTTTTTAAAACAAAATTTAAGCCAGTTGCTACAATGTCGCCCATTGTTTGGCATTTTTTAAATTTACTATCATGCGTAAATTTTTGAAGTGATTTTTTTAACGATTCAACATGTTCATCTGGTGCCAAACGTTCATTTTTCATAATACTAATCAATTCTTCGAAACGTGTCTCTTGACCATGAATTCGTTTTACTGTTGCCGAGCGAACTTCTTTTCTATATTGTTCTATCGAATTTGGCTTAAGTTTATCTATAACCAATTTTACCATTTGAAAATTTTCCTTATAAAACTGCGGAAAGTATATTTTTATATTGCCTTCATAAGATTGTTGGTCGAAATCGATGGGACGAATACGAAATTCGACATGATCAAAATCATGTATTGGGATTATGACATAATTATAAGAACGCATATCGCCTAATAAACCTATAATACAACGCTCGTTAAACTTAACAAACTCTTTTGCGATTTGTGCTTTTTCGTGTTCGGTACAAGTTGGAAGTATTTTTTTGATAAAAATATCTCCAGG
>NZ_JBDTQE010000079.1:0-12080 GCF_039932285.1 Flavobacterium sp. | reverse complement strand
ATTTCGTGATCGCTGTATAAGAATTTCTTGATTAAGGGAAAGATGTTTTCTACCGAAACATTAATTTTTCCTGTTGTCATATTTATATATTTTTAAGTTTTATTATTTTAAAATACACTTTCAAATAGAATACCAATTGTGTTTAGAATGACAAATTGGCGTAAGTATTAATTTTGTAAAAAAATAATTTAATTTTGAAACAATTTTATTTTTTTTGAATTGTATCTTTGTTATAATATTAATTCAAAACTTTTTATAGAATGAAAAAAATAATTGTACTGTTTACATTTTTTATAGTTGTTACTTCTTGTAAGACTCCAGCACCAGCGGCTGCAACAAACGTTGACAGGAAATCTCAAGTGGCTATTAAAGGGAATTGGACAATCACATCTGTATCTTATGCAGGTTCAGATATGTTTAAAATTACTTCTTTCGATTTAGCTGACTCAAAATGTTTTGAAGGCAGTACTTGGAAATTTATTTCAAATAATGATTCTGGGAACATGGTTTTAACACAAGCTAATTGTACTGGTTTTAGTTCGCCAATTAAATGGTATGTAAACAAAGATGGTCAATTCGTGTTAAAATTTTTAGCAGATGGAATAAAAGCTAAAAAAATGCAACAAGGTTACATTCTTAAAGTGGCTGATCAAACTGCTGAATCATTCAAATTGATTGACAATGTAAATATTGGGGGAAAAATGACGAATATCGTTTATCAATTTAATAAATCAAACTAAAAATTACAATTATGAAAAAATCTTTTATATACATACTTTCAATTTCGTTTCTTTTAGGAACTGTTTTATCAAGTTGTGAGTCAGTAAAGAATACTAATAAAACCCAACGTGGAGCTGCAATTGGCGCTGTTGGTGGCGCAATTCTTGGTGGTGTTTTAGGAAATAACCTAGGAAAAGGTGGAAATGGTGCCTTGGGTGCTGTTTTAGGTGGTGTTATTGGTGGTGTTGCTGGTGGCGTTATTGGTCATAAAATGGACAAACAAGCCAGAGAAATTACTGAAAGTTTGCCTGGTGCAAAAGTAGAAAGAGTAGGAGAAGGAATCAAATTAGTTTTGGGCGAAAACTCAGTACGTTTTGATACAAATAAATCGACATTGACATCTACAGCAAAAGCAAATCTAGATAAGTTAGTACCTGTTTTTACAGAATATCCGGATACTGACATTCAAATATATGGTTATACGGATAGTTCAGGAGCTGATGATTATAACATGACATTGTCGCAACAAAGAGCAGCTTCTGTAAAAGCTTATTTGTCAGGAAAAGGTTTAGTTAGTTCTCGTTTTAATACATCTGGACTCGGTGAAGCAGAACCTATTGCTTCTAATGATACTGCTGAGGGAAAATCTCAAAATCGTCGAGTAGAATTTGCCATTACTGCAAATGATAAAATGGTAAATGACGCTAAAAATGAATCTGGTAACTAATTTTTTATTACAATATTTTAAAAGCTGTTTCGTGAGAAACAGCTTTTTTTATTTCATTTTTTTTGAAAATATTTAACATAAATTTTTGTTTAACTTTTTAATTTAATAATTAAACAATAGCTATCTTTGTATAAGATATTTAATCAAATGATTATGGCAACTGCAAAAAAAACGGAATCAAAAAAAGAAATAATTGATGATAATAAAATCATTAGTTTATACATGAATGATGTTCTAGAGAACAATCATAATACAAAAAATGTTTACGTTTTTTGTAAAAATAACGGTATTGAAGAATCGGATTTTTATTCGTTTTTTGGTTCTCTCAATGATATAAAACAATCTATTTGGACTAAGTTTTTCGAAAACACAATTTCTACTCTCGAAAAAGACGAGAATTATGCTAATTATCCAGATAAAAATAAATTATTGTCTTTGTATTTTACATTATTTGAAATACTAACTTTAAATAGAAGTTATGTTGTTTATTCTTTATTAGAAAATAAAGAAGGAATGAAAAATCTAAAAGATTTCAAGGAATTTAGAAATCATTTTAAGAATTATATCAATAATATTATAGAAAACAGTAATTCAGTAATTAGCGATAAAGTAGCTAAAATAACAAAACCTGTTTTCTCTGAAGGAGCTTGGATTCAGTTTTTATTTATATTAAAATTCTGGTTAGATGATACTTCAAAATCATTTGAAAAAACAGATATTATTATAGAAAAATCTGTTAATACAGTAGTCGATTTACTAGACACTAAACCACTAGAAAGTCTATTTGATTTGGGTAAGTTTCTTTGGAAAGAAAAAATGATGTAACTATGAAAACCTTAGATAGTATTCCCACAACAAAAATAGAACGAGCTAGTCAGTTATTAAAAACAGGAGTAAAAGTAGGAGGTAATTACTTGTCATATTATGGCGAAAAAATAGTAAATCCTTCATTAACCAAAGAGAAACTTAATGAAAATAATGCAGAAGATATTTATGATGGTCTAAAAAACTTGAAAGGAAGTGCGCTAAAAGTAGCTCAAATGCTTAGTATGGATAAAAGTATTATGCCTCAAGCTTATGTAGATAAATTTTCTTTATCACAATTTTCTGTACCAGCATTATCAGCGCCATTAGTTCGTAAAACGTTTAAAAAATATTTGGGAAAATTTCCCGAAGAAATATACGATACTTTTTCGCCCGATTCTGTAAATGCAGCAAGTATTGGTCAAGTACACAAAGCAACAAAAAACGGAAAAAATCTAGCAATAAAAATTCAATATCCAGGAGTAGCGGATAGTATTAGTTCAGATTTAGCACTTGTAAAGCCAATTGCAACAAGAATGTTTAACCTTAAAGGTAAAGATTCAGAAAAATATTTTCAGGAAGTTGAAAACAAACTTTTAGAAGAAACAGATTATATTTTAGAGTTAAAACAAAGCGAAGAAATGTCTCACGCTTGTAGGAATATCGAAAATTTAAAATTCCCAAAATATTATACGGATTTATCATCAGAGAAAATATTAACTATGGATTGGATGGAAGGCGAACATCTTTCGGAGTTTGCCGCACATAATACTGATCGAGAAAAAGGGGATAAATTAGGACAAACCATGTGGAACTTTTATATGTTTCAAATGCATAATTTGAAACGTGTTCATGCTGATCCGCATCCAGGAAACTTTCTTATTGATAAAAAATCTAATTTAATCGCAATCGATTTTGGTTGTATAAAAGCAGTTCCTAACGAGTTTTATATCCCGTATTTTGAATTAGCTACACCAGAAGTTATTAATGATCAGGTCATTTTTAATCAAAAATTATATGAACTGGAAATACTTCGTGCTGATGATTCTGAAAAAGAAATTATTTATTTTACAGATGTTTTTCACAGATTATTAAGCCTGTTTACAAAACCTTTTCATGGTGATTATTTTGATTTTTCTGATGAAGATTTTTTTGGAGCTATCGCAACATTAGGTGAAGAGTTTACAAAAGATACTCAGTTAAGAAAAATGAATGGTAATAGAGGTTCTAAACATTTTCTATATATTAATAGAACGTTTTTTGGATTATATAATTTACTACATGATTTGAAATCCAGAGTAAATACGCAAGAATATAAAAAATATATGTAAAAATTGGTTTAATTATTAGTTAATAGAGAGCACTTTTTCTTCCTAGAAATCGTGTTCTTTTTTTTTGAAAATTGTAAATTTGTGTTTTTAAAAATAGATATGCTTCAAGTTCAAAACATTTCATTTGGTTATACTGATAAAATAATTATTCATAATATTAATTTTGCGGTAACTCAAGGTCAAAATATTGCTATTTTGGGCGAAAGTGGTTGCGGAAAAAGCACACTTCTAAAACTCATTTATGGATTATACGATTTAGATGGAGGTCAGATATTTTATAATGAAACAGAAGTTTTTGGGCCAAAATGTAATTTAATTCCAGGAATAGATAATATGAAATATTTGGCTCAAGATTTCGATTTGATGCCATATATAACCGTTGCGGAAAACGTAGGGAAATATTTATCGAATATAAATATAGAACAAAAAAACAATCGAATTCAGGAATTACTCGAGATTGTTGAAATGACACAATTTGCTGATGTAAAAGCACAATTTCTTAGTGGAGGACAACAGCAACGTGTAGCTATTGCTAGAGTTTTAGCTTTAGAGCCAGAAGTTTTATTGTTAGACGAGCCATTTAGTCATATAGATAATTTTAGAAAAAATGCCTTGCGTAGAAACCTGTTTTCGTATCTTAAAGAAAAAAAAATCACTTGTTTGGTTGCTACTCATGATAGTACCGATGCTTTGTCTTTTTCTGATGAAACTATCATTTTGTACGACGGAAAAATTCTAGAAAAAGGCATTTCAAAAGAAATCTACACGAATCCGATTCATAAATATACAGCATCACTTTTCGGGGAAGTGAATGAACTCAAATTGTCACAATTTACTTTTGTAGAAGGAGAAGATGAAACAGTTTTGTTGTATCCACATCAATTGGGAATATCTGAAAACGGAATATTAAAAGTTATAGTAAAACAATCTTATTTTAGAGGGAATTATTATTTAATTAAAGCAGTTCTGGATAAAAAAGTAGTTTTTTTTGAGCATAATGCTGATCTGAAATATAACGAAGAAGTCAGGTTAATTATAAAATAAAATGGGAAAAGAAGATCATTTGACAAGACAGATTAATCAACTTGGATTTGTTTTAAGTAAAATATTAGAAATGCTAGTAGGAACTAAAAATAGTGATGAATTATCTGAAAGAGTTTCTGAGGTTAATTCTAAATTAAAGGAAAAATTAGATTTCAATTTAGAAATTTTAGATACTATTTCCGATGAAAATATTATCGAATTCTTAATTCAAAAAGAAGGTTTTAATCATTCAAATATCGAACTGTTTGCAGATATTTTGATTAAAATTGACAAAGAAAAATATGCGAAAAAAGCATTAGAAATATACAATTACGTTAATCAAATTACGGCTACATTTTCTTTTGAAAGGGATTTAAAAATTAAAGAATTAATGGTTAAATAATCCCAAAAATTAATAAAATACGATAACCAAGTAGCATAAAAGCTACAATATTCTGAATAGATTTATAAGTTGTTGCCAAAATAAATCCCTAAAAAGGCTGAAAATGTTTCAAATAAAGCTAATTTGTAATTTAACGAAAGTTCATTATTAACAATTTTAGGAATATAAATACTTAATCTCGAAACGCCGACTAATCAGGTAATAACAACGCCAGTGCTATAAATGATTATTTAGTTAATCTGGGACGAATTAAGGATATACTTCGAAATATCTTTATGACCAGAAATTCCGAAATTAAAAATTACATTTTTGTTAATTTTTTCTGAGAAGAAATGACTTAAAGATATTGCTCATAAAAATGGATGAAATTATTAAGTATAACTCAAAGTCTGAAATAAAGGTTAAATCGGAACCTAATAGGGCAAATAAGCAAATGATTATATAATCCATATACTTTATTTGTAGAAATTAAGTAAAACTAACTAACTTTTATTGCTTAATTTTACAATAAGTGTAAATTTGCAAACTGATTTTTAATAAAAATATAAAATATGTATCATTCTAAAATTACTGGACTAGGTTATTACGTTCCAGACAATATAGTTACAAACGATGATTTAGCAAAAATTATCGATACAAATGATGAATGGATACAGGAACGTACTGGTATTCAGGAACGTCGTCATATCATAAGAGGAGAAGATACCACAACATCGATGGGGGTAAAAGCAGCAAAAATCGCTATAGAACGCTCAGGATTGTCTAACGATGATATAGATTTTATTGTTTTTGCTACCATTTCTCCAGACTATTATTTTCCAGGACCAGGTGTTGCTTTGCAGAAAGAACTAGGATTAAGAACGATTGGTGCATTAGATGTTAGAAACCAATGTTCTGGATTTGTTTATGCTTTGTCGGTTGCAGACCAATATATTAAAACAGGAATGTATAAAAACATTTTGGTTGTTGCATCAGAAGTACAATCTTTAGGATTAGACATGACCACACGTGGACGAAATGTTTCAGTTATTTTTGGAGACGGAGCAGGAGCAGCCGTTTTAAGCAGAGAAGAAGATATAACTAAAGGGATATTATCTACACATTTACATTCGGAAGGAGAATATGCAAAGGAGTTAGCCGTTTTAGCACCTGGAATGGGTGGTCGATGGGTTTCGGATATTATTGCCGAAAATGATCCAGACGACGAAAGTTATTTTCCTTATATGAATGGGCAATTTGTATTTAAACACGCTGTAGTTCGTTTTAGTGAAGTGATAAATGAAGGTTTAGAAGCAAATAATTTACAAGTTTCGGATATAGATATGCTAATTCCGCACCAAGCTAATTTGAGAATTTCTCAGTTTATACAAAAGAAATTTAATTTGACCGATGACCAAGTTTTTAATAATATTCAAAAATACGGAAACACAACTGCAGCTTCTATTCCTATCGCTTTGACTGAAGCGTGGGAGCAAGGAAAAATTAAATCTGGAGATACTGTCGTTCTCGCTGCATTTGGTTCAGGGTTTACTTGGGCAAGTGCAATTATTAAATGGTAATATTTTAAAAATATTTTATAAAAAAAGCTCCAAAGAAATTTGGAGCTTTTTGCTTTTTATAATAATCCACCACTTCCCTGGGTTTCATTTTTGTCTCTTTGTTTTCTTTGTAATGCTTTGTTTTTACTACTACCAAATTTGTAATTAAAACCAACATAAATAGATTGACTTTCCCATGTAAATTGTCCAACAGATGGATTTGGTTTGTCTCCTTCAAATTCAAACTTCATAGCATTAAAAATATCACTAGAACGAATGCTTAATGTTCCTTTTCCTTTCAAGACATTTAAACTTGCACCTAAATCTGTTTTCCACATTGGTTTACGAGTAAACTGTAGTCCGTTATCTTGTCCTCTGTACATAGTGAACCATTGCAAACGGAAATCTTTAGTTAGTTTAAAACTATGATTCATACGAGCGTTAAAGTTTGTTGCATCTACCTCAGTGTATTCAAAAACATGTAAATTGTTTTCTATAGTTCCTTTTACTTTTTTGTAATAAGTATCTATACCAAAATTAACACTCCACCATTTTGTAAAATCTAAATTCCCAGATAATTCAATACCATAAGCATTATTGTTGTCAAAATTAGAATAGGTTAATATTTGTCTTGTAGCATCATTCGGATCAGTATAAACTACACGGGTAATTTCATCTTGAATTCTTCTATAAAAAATTCCAGAAGTAATACTTCCAATTTTAGTTTTTCGGGTATAGTTTAATTCAAATGAATTTGTAAATTGTGGAATCAATTCTGCATTTCCTACCGAAGTTATTGTTGGTGTACTCCATTCGCGAATAGGATTTACCTGTCCAATACTTGGCCTGTCTACTCGTCTTGAGTAATTAAAATTGAATGAGTTGATATCGCTAGGATTATAAGTAACAAATGCTGATGGATAAACAGTTAGAATATCGTCTTTAAAATTTTGATTAGCGATAGCAATTTTTTTAAAATTAGCATCTACATTATATTGCTCTACACGAGCTCCAGCCTGAAGACTCCATTTTCCCAATTGTTTTCCGTAGGTTCCATAAGCAGATTGTATTGTTCTTTTATAATCGAAAGCAGAATTATAAGCGTTATTTACATTAAATGAATTGTCTGTCGATTCGATTCGACTTTCTAATCCTAATTCTAATTTTACGGTTTCCGATAACGGATTGGTGTAATCTAAATTAACAACTGTATTTTTTCCTAAAGTTTCGACTTGATTTGTATAGGAACTATTGCTAATATTGGGATTTTCAAAATAAGCATTTTCAGGACCATCATCAATATTATGATTGATTTCTAATTCGATATTATGTCCTTCTTTTTTAAAATCATGTTTATAATCTAAATTATAAGTTTGCGATATGTTTTTATTTTCGTTATCAAATAACTGAAGTGAATTTGGATTTGGTCCAGTAAAATAAGTAACTTCGGTCGAACCAAAACCATCTCCTAAAAACCTACTTTGATTAGTATAAATTGAGATGGTATTTTTTTCGTTTAAATAATAATCTAAACCAATTTTTGCTAAATGGGAAGTGTTTTTATTGCCAAAAGTAAATTTCTGATAATTGTTATTATTGTTTTCAAAACTTTGAATGAATCCTCCGTTTGCTTGTTTTCCGTGATTAAAACCATAATTACCAAAAAGATTTACTTTTCCAGATTTATAATTTAAATCAAAAGAAGAATTTATTTTTGGAGTTTTGGCAAAAGTAACTCCAGTATTTACACTTCCATTGAAACCAATTTTTGCATTTTTATTTAAAACAATATTAATAATACCGCTCATTCCTTCGGGATTATATTTAGCAGAAGGATTTGTAATTAATTCAATTTGTTTAATTGATGCTGATGGTATTTGTTGTAAAACCTGCGCCGATGTCATATTTGTGGGCTTACCATCAATTAGGATTTTTACATTTTCATTTCCACGCAAACTAATTGCATTGGTTTGAGGATCTACAGTTACAGACGGGATATTATTCATAATTTCCCCAGCTGTAGCTCCAGCCGAAATTAAATCTTTACCTACATTAATTACTTTTCGATCTATTTTTTGTTCAATAGTAGATTTTTCTTTTACAACAGAAATCTCACCTAGCTCTGTTGCTTCTTCTTCAAGAGCTATGTTTTTTAAATTAAGATTTTTATCTTCTAAAGACAATGTAATGCTGTTTACATATTTTTTATATCCCATAAAGAGTATTTCAATAGAAAGTTTTTTTAGAGGTAAGTTGTTTACAACAAAATTACCGTTTTCTTTAGTTATACCACCAGATATAACTTTACCATCATCTTTTATTGTAACGGTTGCATAAGGAATAGGTTCGTTTGTTTTTTTGTCTATAATTTTCCCAGAAATACTTCCAGAGTTTGGGGTTTCAGGAACCGATGTTTGAGCATATAAATTAGCAAACTGAGCTAAAATGCAGATAAGTAAAATTTTTAATTTCATACGTTTGTTTAATTTGATTGTGATTTTATAATTGATGATTGATATGAACTAATAGACTGTATAAGGGATGTTTTGTTACATTTTTAAGAAATTTTTAACATAAAAAAGCCTCAACAATTTTATTTTGTTGAGGCTTTTATAACCTGTATTATAAATTATCTTTTGAGTGCAAAGTGTGATTTAAACACTTTTGAAGTTCCTTTTTCAGAATAATCTACTGTAAACCAATAATCTGTAGAAGGCAATGGTTTACCGTTGAATGTTCCATTCCAACCATCTGATGAAGGTGTAATTTGTTTAATTAGTTTTCCAAATCTGTCAAAAATTAATATTGGCGCATTTGGATTTGTTGTTTTCAGATGGATAATATTCCAGGTTTCGTTAAAACCATCACCGTTTGGTGTAAAGAATTTAGGATAATTTATAATCTCAGCTTTTGTTGGTGCTGGATTACAATGACCATTTTTATCATTTACAGATATTGTATGATTTCCTGGCGAAATATTATAAAATATGTTACTGTCTTGGTAAGGTTCCTGGTCAAGTCGGTACTCGTAGTTTCCAGAACCAGCTCCTAAAACATTTACAGTAATATAACTTGGGTTTTCGAACGCATCACTGTAGGTAATTTCTATATAAGGCGCATACGGTGTGACTATTGTTGTAATTGTTTTAGGACAAGGCGGCGTTTTAGAATTATCTGTAACAGTTACAGTATAGTTTCCAATCTGATTAGTTGTAATTGAGGATGTGTTTCCACCAAATGAATTTCCATCATGAGTCCATACAAATGAATAATTTGCACCAGATAAACCAGTGTCTAAAGTAGTAGAATTTAATATAGTTCCTGTTGCATAATCATTACAAATAAAATATTCGGTATCTAAAATTGGGTCAGGCAAAAGATTTACTATCAATCTTAATTCGGTAATAGCAAAACAAGGATCTGTTAGTGTATTGTTTGTTACTCTTATCCAAACACTATCTATAAGCGGATTATCATTTTGATATGCTGCGGGATTAGGAATTGAAGTAGCTAAAGGATCATTTGCATCTGCAAGCGAAGTGTAAAATGTTAAAGTAAAATCTGGATCAGGTGTTTGTCCGTTTAGAACCTGATTTCTAATTGCTAAAGTTGTTAAGTCGAATGAAAAAATACCATCATTATTTCCAAAAGTATCACATTCTTCTGGAATAGTCACTGCATTTGCAACAGGCCTAGAGACAATAGTTATGGTAAATATAAATTCATCGGAACAATTTGGAGTGAATCCAGAAAATCCAAATACATAAATATTTTGTGTTGTTGATATCACATTTGAAGGTAATAAACCAACTCCACCTGTATTAGAATAATAATTCTGTCCAGCTGGTAAACTTGGTAAAGTGTAGCTTGAACAACGTGTTAGACTTGCTGGTTCAGTTACATTAAAAATAGTAATATTTATAGGTTGTTCTATAGTACAATTAGGGTTTGTACTGGTTTCAGCATAAGCATAAATTGTCGTTGGTGCAGGACTTAATGAATTATAAGTTATGGGAGCTACAATTTCTGTATTTCCTGTTGCTAATGGTCCACCAGATAAAGTATAATATTTCCCTACTGTTAATGGTTGTAAAGTGTATGAATCACAAACATTGATAACGCTTTGTATTGCAGGAGTCAAAACAGGTGTGTTATTTATAGTTATACTAAACGGATTTTCATCACTACAATTTAACCTGTCTCCAGTTTCGTAATAAATATAATAAGTTGGTAATACCGTTGCAGATGTAACAGTTGTTCCTGCAAGAATTATATTTCCTCCACCTGTTGGTCCACCTGGAGCATCATAATAAAAATTATTTGCTGTTGCATGTGGTGGGAAAGTAAAACTATTACAATATGTTAGTTGTGTCGGAATTGGATCAGCTTCAACCCCGTTAATAGAAATATTGAAAGAGTTTTGACTAAAACAAGTAGCATCATTAGGGTTAGCTGCATAAATATAAATAGTATTGTTTGTTGTAATTGTATCTCCTGCAGATAATGGATTTACTCCATTTGAATCATCAAAATAATTACCATTAGTTAATGGACTTAAAACATAAGAGCTGCATTGTTCTACATCTGCTCTAGAGTCTATTATAGGTTTTTGATTAATTGTAATTAACCAAGGTTTTTCATTATAACAACCTACAGTTGTCGCAGATGCTTTGTAAATGTAAATCGTTGCGGTTGTAGTAATTACATCTCCAGCATTTAGCATAGGTAATCCTTGATTTGTACCGGAATAATAAGTCCCACCATCTGCTTGTACTGGTAATGTATAACTCGCACAAGTCGTTACATCAGTTGGTGTTGTTAGAAACGGAGCATTTATAGTTATGGTAAAGAAATCGTCGTCAGTACAATTAGGAGATCCGGCTCCGGGAACGTAAGTGTAAATATTTGTAGTACTTGTAATTACTGTTCCTGCTGGAATGATATTCCCATTTCCATTTGGCGCATCATGATATTCTCCAATAGGTAACCCTGGTAATGTATATGATAAACATTGTGTTTCATCTGCTATTCCTAAAGTTCCTATGTAGGCTGTGAAAACAATATCAGGTGTTTTACAGTTATTATTTGTTGCAAAAACATAAAGCGTTGTTGTAGTCGTTATTGGGGAAACAGCAAGAGTATATAATCCTGTTATACTATCAAAAGTATAATAATTTCCAACTGCTAATGGCGGTAAATTATATGCTACACAATCAAAAACATTTGGAAAAGACCCAGTTATTGTTGGCGTAACATTTATAGTAACATTAAATTGACTTTGCACTATACAAGAAGGTATATCTGTTGAAACAAAGTAAACATAGATTGTTGTCACTCCAGGTGTTGTGATTAACGTAGTTCCTCCAAAAAGCTCCGTTCCACCACCACTAGGGCCTCCGGGTGCTGTAAAATAACGAGAGTTGTAATCTAAAACGGGTAGTAAATACTGATCACAAGCAATTACATCAGGAGGAGTAATATCAGTTTGTGTTACAATTTCTACTCGGAAGCTTCTTTCTGATGTGCAACTAGGT
>NZ_JBDTQE010000078.1:0-12193 GCF_039932285.1 Flavobacterium sp. | reverse complement strand
TGAATCAGATCCAGTAGTTGCAAACAATACATCAACAAGTACGCCTGTACCGGTTAATGTCATCGATGCAGTTAATGACACACCAGTTACAGCTACAGCTACAGTACCAAGTGGTACATCAAACACTGTAGTAGGAACAGTATTAGGAAATGACACTATAAATGGTAATCCAGTAACAACAACCAATACGAATGTTACCCCAGTAAGCAACGGTCCTTTAAGTGTCGATGCTAATGGAGGTGTTACCCTTGCTGCCAACACACCAAGTGGTACATATACAGTCACTTATCAATTATGTGAATCAGATCCAGTAACAGGATTAAATGTATCACCTTCAAACTGCGATACAGCAATAGCAACAGTAGTTGTTTCCAATGTCATCGATGCAGTTAATGACACACCAGTTACAGCTACAGCTACAGTACCAAGTGGTACATCAAACACTGTAGTAGGAACAGTATTAGGAAATGACACTATAAATGGTAATCCAGTAACAACAACCAATACGAATGTTACCCCAGTAAGCAACGGTCCTTTAAGTGTCGATGCTAATGGAGGTGTTACCCTTGCTGCCAACACACCAAGTGGTACATATACAGTCACTTATCAATTATGTGAATCAGATCCAGTAACAGGATTAAATGTATCACCTTCAAACTGCGATACAGCAATAGCAACAGTAGTTGTTTCCAATGTCATCGATGCAGTTAATGATGGTCCAATAACGATTATTGTTACAACTACTGGTCCAATCTCTGGAGGATCTGTCTTAGGAAATGATACTTTAAATGGTGTTTTGGCAAGTATAGTAAATACAGATGTTACTCCAGTCACGGTAGGTCCATTAAGTATAGATGTTAATGGAAACGTTACTATTGCTCCGAATACTTTAGCAGGAACCTATTCAATTACATATCAGTTATGTGAAACAGGAGCAGTTCCAGCAAATTGCGATACAGCAATAGCAACATATATAATTATTACTGATAGTGATGGTGATGGTGTTACTGATGTTATAGAGATAGCTGATGGAACAGACCCAAATGATTTTTGTGATTTCTTAGCTATTAATGTAACATTACCTCAATCTCAAGTATTTTTAGATGCTGATTGTGATAACGACGGTTTGAATAACGGTGATGAATATGGTGATAACCCTAAAGACCCTTTAGATAGTGATGGAGATGGTATTCCTGATTTCTTAGAATTTAATAATCACACTCCATCTGAGGATGATTTAGAAATATTTAATCTAGTTACACCAAATGATGATGGAGATAATGACGTATTTGTTATTCGTAACATTGAATTGTATCCTAATAATACTGTTGAAATTTATAACAGATGGGGACTTCTTGTTTATGAAACAAAAGGTTATGGTCAAAACGGTAAATATTTTAAAGGATATTCTGAAGGAAGAGTTACTTTAAGTCAAAACTCAGGATTGCCGGTAGGAACATATTTTTATATTGTTAAGTACATTAACAATAATAACCAAGCAAAAGAACGTTCAGGATACTTATATATTAATAGATAAGAACCTTAAAGGGAGGTTTTTTACCTCCCTTTAAGTAATTATAAAAGTAAAAAAAATGAAAAAAGGAATATTATTTATCGTTTTTATATTAACGATGTTTTCGAGCTACTCACAACAAGACTCTCAGTTCACTCATTATATGTACAACACTGTTAATATAAATCCTGCTTATGCTGGTTCAAGAGGTGTTTTAAGTATTTTTGGTTTGCATAGAAGTCAATGGGTAGGTTTAGACGGTGCTCCAGTTACCAATACACTCTCTTTAAACACGCCAATTAATGGTTCAAATTTAGGTTTAGGTATCTCGTTTGTAAATGATAGGATTGGACCTTCAAATGAAAATACAATTACTGCGGATATTTCTTATTCAATTAAGACATCAGAGTCATTTAAACTGTCATTTGGAGTTAAAGGAACAGCAGATTTATTGAGTATAGATTTTAATAAATTAAACATTTATGACCCTTCAGATAATTTATCACAACAAAATGTTGAAAGTAAATTTTTTCCAAATATTGGAGCAGGTCTTTATTTACACTCTAATAAAACATACCTTGGTCTTTCTGTACCAAATATTTTAGAAACCAAGCATTTTGATAAAAATCAATCTACTTTTAATTCATCATCAGTTGCTTCGGAAAAAATGCACTATTATTTTATTGCGGGTCATGTATTCGATTTGTCGGATAATGTAAAATTAAAACCAGCAGCACTTACAAAGATGGTGCAAGGGTCACCTTTACAAGTTGATTTGTCGGCTAATTTTTTAATTAATGATAAATTTACTATAGGAGCAGCATATAGATGGAGTGCCGCTTTAAGTGCTATGGTAGGTATTCAAATATCAGATTCATGGTTTTTTGGTTATGGATATGATATGGAAACCACTAAGCTTTCAAATTATAACTCTGGATCTCATGAATTCTTTTTAAGATATGAATTATTCAGAAATTTTGACAAAGTTGTCTCACCTAGATTCTTCTAATAAAATGAGTATTATGAAATTAAGAATTATATTGTTTATAAGTATACTAAGTTTTGTTTCTTTATCAGCACAAAAGGGAAAATTAGTATCAGCACAAAAAAATTACAATTCGTTGGCATATATTGATGCTATAAAAATTTTCGAAAAAGTAGCTAATAAAGGTTATGGATCGGTTGAATTGTTTCAAAAGCTAGGGAATTCATATTATTTTAATGCTAAGTTAAAAGAAGCAGGTAAATGGTATGAAAAGTTATTCAGCTTAGGTCAAGATGTTGATGCTGAATATTATTATAGATATTCACAATGTTTAAAAGCAGAAGAAAATTATGTAAAAGCAGATGAATATTTAGAATTATTTACTAAGAAAACAAATTCTGATAACCGTTCTAAAATTTTTAATGAAGATAAAAAGTATTTAGAATCAATCAAGAAAAATTCAAATAGATATTCAATCTCCGACGCAGGAATGAATTCAGCTTTTTCCGATTATGGCCCATCAATTACTAATAATAAATTAGTTTTTGCTTCTGCTAGAGATACAGGAGGAGTTTCTAAAACTAGAAGTAAATGGACAAATCAATCTTTTACAAATTTATATAAATCAGATATTGATGCAGAAGGTAATTTGTCAGGAGTTGAAGCTTTGTCTAAAAAAGTAAATTCGAAATTTAATGAATCTACTCCTGTTTTTACAAATGATGGGAAAACAATGTATTTTACAAGAAATAACTTTATTAACGGGAAAAAATTTACAGACACTAATAAAATAGTCTTATTAAAATTATATAAAGCTACTTTAGAAGGAGATAATTGGGTAAATATCCAAGAATTACCTTTTAACAGTAACGAATATAGTGTTGCTCACCCAGCACTTAGTCCAGATAATAAAACGTTATATTTTGCTTCCAATATGGAAGGAACAGTTGGTCAATCTGATATTTTTAAAGTTTCTATTAATTCTGACGGTTCATACGGTACTCCAGAAAATTTAGGATTAAAAATTAATACAGAATCAAGAGAAACATTCCCTTTTGTGTCTGCTGATAATATATTATATTTTGCTTCCGACGGACAATCTGGTCTTGGAGGGTTAGATGTTTTCGCAGTAAAAATTTATGAAAATGGTAGTTACTCTAATGTTTTAAATGTTGGATCTCCATTAAACGGGCCTACAGATGATTTTGCTTATATAATTGATCCAAACACTAAAAAAGGTTATTTTACATCAAATAGAGATGGAGGTAAGGGTTTTGACGATATTTATAAATTTACTGAAAATTCTCAGTTAGAATTTGACTGTAAACAAACAATTACGGGAGTTGTTTCAGACTTACAGACTACTGAAATTGTACCAAACACAACAGTTAAATTGTTTGATGATAAAATGAATGAGGTTTCTCAAACAATAGTTGATGCAGGAGGAAAATACAAATTTGAAAATTTAGAATGTAATAAAGTATATTATGTGCGAACTGAAAATGAAGCATATGAAACGGCAGAGACATCTGTAAAAACAGATAAGTTTTCTGGCGAAAAATTAGCTTCTTTACCTGTTTCTAAAAAAATAATTCAAGTAAGTGTAGGTTCAGATTTAGCAAGTGCATTCGGAATTAAAATAATTTATTTCGATTTAGATAAATCATTTATTCGTAAAGATGCGGCAATAGAATTAGCTAAAATGGTTGAAGTAATGAAAGAGTATCCAACCATGAAAATTGAAGTTAAGTCTCATACGGATAGCAGACAAACTTCTAAATACAATAAAGAATTATCTGAAAAAAGAGCAAAATCAACTGTTGCTTGGATGATAGAAAATGGTATTTCTGAAGATAGACTTGTAGGAAATGGTTATGGGGAATCTCAATTAATTAATAATTGTGCAGACGGTGTTAAATGTTCTGAAGATGAACATCAAGCTAACAGAAGAAGTGAGTTTATAATAACAAAAATGTAACATTGTTTTTGAATTAATTTTAAAAGGCATCAAATTTATTTGGTGCCTTTTTTGATAATATTGGCTTGTTATACAATTGCTTTATAGGATTCAATTATTTTTATTAATTGCAATTTAAAAAAGCAAAATCTATTAAGTATTTGTTAAAACTTTTGTTATTAATGTTGCGAATTCAAAGTAGTTCGTGCAAATAAAAGAAAATTTATAATGCCCTTTATTTTTATATGTAAATTCGAAAAAATTTAAATTCACTTAAAGAGAGGACAAAAAAATCAATAAATATTTTAATCACATTATTAACTAGGTATTAATATTGTGCATTTTTTGTCTAACTAAAGCTAAATCAAATTGAGCTTTAAAATGATATTTAATATCAAAATTAATTCTGTATTTTTGCTCTCAAGACTAGTATTCTATATTAGAAAAATTAGACAACAATGATTTTATAAAATATTAAATATTGGTAATTTAATTTTAAACAACGGCAATTTACTCATTTTTAATAAATTGTGTTTTTATCACGTAATAAAACAATGCTTACAAAAGAAATACAAATTGCAGTCGAAAAAGGAGAAATGCTTCCACTTATGGAAGAATTCTACACTATACAAGGAGAAGGATATCATACAGGAACAGCAGCCTATTTTATACGAATTGGAGGTTGTGACGTAGGCTGTCATTGGTGTGATGTGAAAGAAAGTTGGAATGCAGCGCTACATCCACCAACAAAAACAGACCTTATTGTCGAAAACGCAAAGAAGTTTGGAAAAACTATTGTTGTAACAGGAGGAGAACCACTTACTTGGGATATGAAAGTTTTAACCCAAAAATTAAAAGCAGAAAATCTTCAAGTTCATATTGAAACTTCTGGAGCATATCCAGTAACGGGTACTTGGGATTGGTTTTGTCTTTCACCAAAAAAAAATAAATTACCAGTGGCTGATGCTTATGCTATAGCCCATGAGTTAAAAGTGATTATTTATAATAAACATGATTTTATTTTTGCCGAAGAACAGGCAGCAAAAATTAATGATAAAGCGATTCTCTTTCTTCAACCGGAATGGAGTAAAAAAGAGGAGATAACACCTCTTATTGTTGATTATGTAATGAATAATCCAAAATGGAGGGTATCCTTACAAACTCACAAATATTTGAATATACCTTGAGTTATTTATCAGTATAAAATAACGTTTTAACGATTTTATTTTTTTATTAGAAGTAAAATTAATATGTTTGTAAAGTTTTAATAATCAAAATATTAAAACTTTCTTTTGTCCCAAATAAAAGTAACTTAATGAACATGTTTGGAATTTGTTTAAAATAAAATTTAACCAAAAATACCACACAACTATGAAAAAGAATCTACTAATAGCAATAGCTATGCTTGCAACACAATTTATATTTTCGCAAGCTTCTTTAAATGCAATAAAAAGTCTTCCAATAAACTATGAAGATGCTGAAGTTAAACCTGAATTTCCAGGAGGTTATAATGAATTTATGAAATTTATTGCAAAAAATTTTAAAACTCCAGAAGTAGAAGGACTTTCTGGAATAGTTAAGATTAGTTTTGTTGTTGAAACTTCTGGTAAAATTTCTGAAATAAAAATATTAAAAGATATTGGTTCAGGAGCGGCTGAAGAAGCGGTGAGAGTTGTTTCAAAATCGCCAAATTGGTCACCCGGTGAGCAAGACGGGAAGCCAGTAAGAGTTACTTTTCAATTACCAATTACTATTAGAGGTTATTAATTCTAGAATTTTAAGTCTATAAAAAACTCATTTAGCAACTAAGCTAAATGAGTTTTTTAGTTAACTGCTTTTCAGTCAGTTATATTTTTGTGTAAATAAAAAATTAAATAAATTTATTTACGTAAGAATAATTACACATATATTTTTCATTAATGCATTTCATCGATTTTATTTTGCACTTAACCGATACTTGTATATTATTGTATAGAATTACTAGCCCCGGTAATATTATTAATTTAAATAATAAATTATGAGAAAATTTTTGATTTTATTTGCTTGTGCTTTTTGTACAAGCTTATTATCGTCTCAAACATCTATGAGGCTAGTGAGTGAAACACCTGTACTTTATGAAACAGTACAAACAAAACCTGTTTTTCCAGGCGGCATACAAGAATTCATGAGGTTTGTCATGAAAAATTACCAAGCACCAAGCACCGAAGAGGAAGAGGTTGAAACTGGAACTCTTGAAGTAAGTATAGTTATTGGTGTTGATGGTAACATAAGTAAAGTGGAAATTATAAAAGAAGTTGGAAATGCTGGAAAAGAAGTAAAAAGAGTTTTAGCTAAGTGTCCTAAATGGACTCCAGGAAGCCAAAATGGAGTAAATGTACCAGTGGTTTATAATTTTCCTATAAAAATTCAATAGTAAAAAATCTTTAATAAGTTTAAATCCCATCTGATATTGCAGATGGGATTTTTTTATTTATATTAGATTCAAAATAAAAACAATGAAATCGCAATTTCTACTCGATAAGAATGTCACTTTTTTAAACCATGGTTCATTTGGATCTTGTCCGAAACCTATTTTTGAAGAATTTCAGCGATTTCAATTGGAATTAGAAAGTGAGCCAGTACAATTTATCCAGAAGAAGCAAACAGGATATTTAAAAACTGCTAGAGAAAGTTTGTCAAAATTTGTCGGTTGTGAAGCCCAAGATTTATATTTTACACCCAATCCGACCTTTGCCATTAACACGGTTATGCGTAGTTTAAATTTGCAAGAAGGAGATGAAATCCTAACAACAAACCACGAATATGGAGCGATGGATAGAACTTGGAATTTCTTTTGCAAAAAATCGAAAGCCAAATATATTCGTCAAGAAATTATTTTACCTATAATTTCAAAAGAACAAATCCTTGAAGAATTTTGGAAAGGATATTCTTCTAAAACTAAAGTAATTTTTATCAATCAAATGTCAAGTGCAACGGCTTTATTGTTTCCTGTAAAAGAAATTTGCGATAAAGCCCAAGAATTAGGACTTATAACAATTGTTGATGGCGCACATATTCCAGGACATATCGATTTAAATATTCAGGAATTAAATCCGGATTATTATACAGGGACTTTACATAAATGGATGTTGGCTCCCAAAGGAAGTTCATTTTTGTATGTAAAAAAGGAATTTCAAAATGATTTAGACCCGCTAGTCGTGAGTTGGGGTTACGAAAGTTTGTTTCCTGGCGAGAGTCAGTTTTTAGATTATCATGAACACCAAGGAACTCGTGATGTGTCTGTATTTGTTTGTACGCCAACGGTGATAAGTTTTTTAGAAAAAAATAGTTGGAAGCAAGTTTCTCAAAAATGTAAACAAATGGTTTTAGATAATTACCAGCGGTTTTGTGATTTGCTAGGAACAAATCCTATTTGCCCAATTACTTCTGAATTCCTTGGCCAAATGGCGAGTGTTCCGGTAATGACAAATAATCCGCAAGGATTAAAAGATTTATTATATGATAAATACAAAATTCAAATTCCTGTGATGCCACTTAATGGAGCTGTTTATATCAGATATTCTATAAATGGTTATAACTCACAAGAGGATTTAGATATTTTGTACCAAGCTCTTACAGATATTATAAAAACTACAAACATGATTGAAGTGTAAGTTTGATAATAGCCCCGATTATAGTGGAAATCCTTTTGCTTTTTTCTTTAAAAAGGAAAAGATTGCAACGGAAAGCGGGATTAGCTCCTAAAAAAGTCTTGCCAAATAATCAAAATGTTCACCTACCATAATTAATTCGCATTGCAAACCGTTTGCATTTGCTGCATTTTGGAGTGTATTGTAATCTAAATATAACCAAGGAAATGTATCTTCGGTTTCTCCTTTATATTGAACTGTAAAAGTGAGCTCTCCATAATAACCGTCGGCAGGAATAAGGAAACTTCCGTCGTCATCTTCGTCGAACATATAAATAATATCCGAAGAGTCTATTAAGATTTGACCATTTGGGTTTAACAATGATTTTAGTTTCTGTAAATATCTAGCAGTTTCTGTTAATGTTCCAAAAATGCCAGTTCCGTTCATTAATAAAATAATTGTATCAAATTTTTGATTTTCAAGATTCAAGATATTTTCAACCCGAGCATTTTTTAAACCACGAAGTTGACAAGCTTCAATTGCATTTTCGGAAATATCTATCGAAGTAACAGCAAGATTTCGCTCATTTTGTAACGATAACGAATGACTTCCTGCGCCACAACCCACATCGAGAACTTTTCCTTTCGCTAATTGCAAAGCTTTTTGTTCCAACTTTGGCATTTCGGCGAAAGATCGAAACAAATAAGCCACACTCATTTCGTCCGCTTCAGAAATAGAAGTTTCGGTAATAAGGTCTTCGGGCGAATTATTGGTTTTGTAATCGAGTATGGCTTTTCCGAAAAGATCTTTCATTTTTTGTATTTCAAAATTCAACATTCGTTGTTCAACATTCATCATTAAAATAGGATTGATGAAGTTTATTTGTTTATGCGGTTATTTGTCTATTTGATTTGAGTAATTTTGCAGAATCAACTTTAAACTTTAAACTTGAAACAAATTTTACAACAACTTCCTAAAGAAGCCAAAGATAAGCATATCGAAAACAAAAAGTATTTTGTAAAGCTAAAAAATAAGCCGCCCAAAAATTTAGATTATGTGATGCAAGATTTGCATGATGCCGAATTTAAAAAAACCAATTGTTTAGATTGTGCTAATTGTTGTAAAACGACTGGACCACTTTTTACCAGTGCCGATATTGAACGTATTTCGAAACACTTGCGTCAGAAACCACAACAGTTTATCGACCAATATTTAAGAATGGATGAAGACCAAGATTATGTATTGCAAAGCGTTCCTTGTAACTTCCTAGACCAAGATAACTCTTGTTTTATATATGATGTTCGCCCAAAAGCATGTCGAGAATTTCCACACACGGATAGAAAGAAATTTAATCAAATTACAGATTTAACTTTGAAAAATGTTGCGATTTGTCCCGCAGCATTTAATATTGTGGAGAAAATGAAATTGAAAATGCCTTTGTAAAACACAGTTTTCACAAATTAGATTTGCATTTTTTAATAAATCAAATATTTGCTTCTCATTTTTTTAAATGAAATCAATCCATCTTCCCAAGATTTTCTAATATCCTTTTCTGATATTCCAGATTCTATTTGCTGTTGTAATTTCTTTGTTCCAGCTAATTTTGTAAAAAAAGGATTGAAAAATTTCGATTTATCTGATGTGGTTTGGTATGCTTTGATGAGCCATTTTAGTTCCAACTGTTTTACTTTGGCTACAGCCGATAAGTCTTCTCCGAAACATTCCATATTTTTATATACTGGTTCTTTAGCTCCAAAATTAGGAATAGGAGTAAATCTAAAACTGCTTTTTGACAAATAAGGCGAGCCATAAATTTGAAATTGTTTTTCGGTTCCTCGACCTACACTTACATTGGTACCTTCAAAAAAGCACAAACTCGCATATAAATTTATTGCTTGGTCGTTGGGTAAATTTGGCGATGGTTTTACGGGTAGACCATAAGTCATTTCTCGTTTGTAATTTAAACAAGGTATAACAGTTAGGTTGCATTGAATGCCGTTTTTGAGCCATTTCTCGCCGTTTATCATTTTCCCATATTCGCCAATAGTCATTCCGTGTAACGTTGGGATAGGATGCATTCCTACAAAGCTGGTAAATGCTGTCTCAAGAATAGGTCCGTCAACAATACTTCCGTTAGGATTTGGTCTATCTAAAATAAGGAGTTGAATGTTATTCTCTGCACAGGCTTCCATAATATAATGTAAGGAAGATATATAGGTGTAAAATCGCGCGCCCACATCTTGTAAATCGAAAATCATAATATCAATTCCTGCTAATTGTTCAGGTTTCGGTTTTTTGTTGTCACCATAAAGCGAAATAATTGTCAAGCCGGTTTTAGAGTCTTTTCCGTCAATCACATGTTCGCCAGCATCTGCAGTACCACGAAATCCGTGTTCTGGAGCAAATATTTTTGTTATATTTATTTCTTTTGACAATAAAAAATCGACTAAATGAGTTTTGTTAGACAAAACTCCAGTTTGATTGGTAACGATTCCGATTTTTTTGTCTTTTAATAAAGGCAAATAAGTTCGGAAATTATCAGCTCCTAGAACAAGTTTATATGTTTCTTTTTCGGATACGTCTTTAGCTTTATCAATTTCAATTGTTTTGATAATTTTCGACTTTTCACTTTTCACTTTTGATTGTGAAGAAGTTTTACACGACACCATTATTAAAAGAAAAAATAAAACTGTATTTTTGAACATAAATTTGTAAATCATAATCGTTTGAATTTAGAATATTTTATCGCAAATCGACTTATTACTTCTAAAAACAATAAAAGTAGTATATCTGCGCCAATAATAAAAATTGCAATAACCGCAATTGCTATTGGTATGATTATGATGATTATTTCTATCGCGACTGGAACAGGGCTACAACAAAAAATACGCCAAAAAGTAGCTGCTTTCAACGGGCATATCCTTATTTCGAATTTCGATGACAATCAATCTCAAGTTAGTTTGTCTCCAATATCGACCAATCAGGATTTTTATCCCAAATTCAATTCAGTAGATGGAATACAACATATTCAGACCGTAGCAAGCAAAGCAGGAATTATTAGAACGGAAAAAGCTTTTGAAGGAATAGTTTTCAAAGGAGTCGGAAAAGAATACTGTTGGGAAAACCTGACGGAATATTTAGTACAAGGTCGAATTCCAAACTTGAAATCGGAACTGAACTCCGAAATTATTATATCAGAATATTTAGCAAACAGATTACAATTAAAATTGGGTGACAAATGCAATACTTTCTTTATGAAAGACAGCGGTAATCACATGCCAAATCTACGAGTTTTTACTATTGTTGGGATTTATAACTCAGGATTTCAGGAATTCGATGCAACTTATATAATAGGAGACATTCGACACATTCAACGAATCAATAAATGGAAACCAACCGAAGTAGGCGCTTTCGAAGTATTTATAAATGATTTTGATAAGATCGAAGAGAAAGGAGCCGAGGTTTATAGCAATACACAAAATAAAATTGACCATACAAAAACCTTAGACACCCAAACCATAGTCCAAAAATACTATTACATATTCGAATGGCTCAAATTATTCGATTTCAATATTGTAGTAATACTCGTTATTATGATAGTGGTTTCAACAATCAATATGGTAGTCGCATTATTAGTTCTAGTACTAGAAAGAACACAAATGGTAGGAATCCTAAAATCGCTAGGTGCAAACAATTGGACAGTCCGTAAAATATTCCTTTATAATGCAGCACACCTAATTATAAAAGGGCTACTCTGGGGAAACATAATAGGAATAGGGTTATTACTCATTCAAAAATACACGGGCATTATCAAACTTAATCCAGAAAATTACTATGTTAACCAAGCTCCAGTCAATATAAACATAGTACACATACTCTTGCTAAATATAGGAACAATCGTAATATGCCTATTAGTTTTACTAATTCCTTCCTATATAATAACCAAAATATCTCCGGTCAAAGCAATCAAGTTTAGCTAAATCCTTTCAATTTTGACGTGTCCTTCGTCGTACCTCCTCCGGTCGTGCTATTCGTTTCAATCTTTTTATCGGCTAAAAGCCTCAAAAAAGGATTTCCACTACTATCCCTCACGCGAGAGCGATAATCGA
>NZ_JBDTQE010000077.1:0-12576 GCF_039932285.1 Flavobacterium sp. | reverse complement strand
TGACAAATACCCATAATTATGGAATTCAATAAAATAGAAATAATATTAGAAAAATACTTTCAAGGAGAAACCTCGATTGCCGAAGAAAAGGAGTTGCGCAGCTACTTTTTATCTCAAGATGTGGCGCCACATTTAGAGCAATATAAAGCAATGTTTGGTTATTTTACCCAAGCAAAAAAACAAGAATTTGTACAAGAGATTCCACAAATCACTAAAAAACGAAATGTTATGTGGTTGTCTGTTGCAGCATCAGTTGTGGTTTTGTTAGGTGTTGCTACGTTTTTTATGATAAATAATAATGAGCCTGTAAATCGCCAGAATGAGTTGGGAACTTACGAAAGTCCAGAAATTGCATTCAAGGAAACACAAAAAGCATTAGCCTTATTATCATCAAATGTAAATGTTGGCATAGAAAGTGTAATGTATGTACAGGAGTACGAAACTGCTAAAAACAGAGTTTTTAAAAAGTAAATTCAATCATCAATCAATTAAAATCAAAATCATGAAATCAAAAATTAACAACCCGAGCTTTTGCGAACTGGCGAAGCAATTCCGAAAAATAAAAATTACAATTATGAAAAAATCAATAATTATAGCCTTATTTATCTTACTACCATTTTTTAGTCAAGCACAATCATTGTTTGACAAATATGACGGACAAGATAGTGTAACCTCGATAATCGTAAACAAGAAAATGTTCGATTTGATGAGCAAAGTAAAAATGGAAGCTTCAGACAAGGAAGCACAAAAATATTTGTCATTAATTAAAAAATTAGACAATCTAAAAGTATTTATGACATCGAATGTTAAAACTACTGCGGATATGAAGGTTAATGTAGACAAATATCTAAAAAATAGTAATTTAGAAGAACTAATGCGTGTGAATGATTCAGGTAAAAATGTAAAGATTTACGTAAAATCAGGAAGTTCAGATAGTCAAGTAAAAGAATTGTTAATGTTTATAGAGAATACTAATGTAAAAGACAACCAAACAGTTTTGATGTCACTTACAGGGGATTTCGATATTAATGAAATTTCGACACTAACAAACAAAATGAATATTCCTGGAGGCGATGTTCTTAAAAAAGCGGGTAAAAAATAATCATGGCAACATTAGTAAGATTTCTCGTAGGATGTACTTTAGCACTATTATTTAGTTGTAAAAGTGAACCAAGTTTGCAAAAGTATTTTGTCGAAAATACTGAAAACAAAAATTTTGTAGCGCTCGATTTAACTCCAAAAATGTTAAATATAGACAATGCTAAATTAAGTGTTTCACAAAAAGAAGCTTTGGCATCATTTGAAAAAATAAATGTATTAGCATTTAAAGTAAATGATAAAAATAAAGCCCAGTTTGAAGTTGAAAGAGCAAAAGTAAATTCGATTTTAAAAGATGAAAAATACCAACAATTAATGAAGTTTGGTTCTGGAAAAGAAGGAGCTCAAATAAGTTTTGTAGGAACAGACGAGCATATAGAAGAGTTTGTTATTTATGGAAATAAAAAAGAAAATGGGTTTGCTGTAGTTCGAGTTTTAGGAAAAGATATGAATCCTACTTATATTATGGAAATGATGAGTGTTCTTAAAAGTGGAAATGTAAATCTAGACCAATTAAAACCATTGCAAGAGTTAATTAAATAGTTTGACTTATTTGTTATTAAAAAAGAAAAGCGATCTAACCAGATCGCTTTTCTTTTTTATTTGAAATATTTGAAAGGAACAATAAGCATTCCGAAACATTCTCCATCTCCTTTTCCTATATGCTTATGATGCATTTTATGTGCTCTACGAACTGCACGAGCATATCTGTTATCAGAATTTCTGAATAATTTAAATCTTTGATGGATAAAAATATCGTGAACTAGAAAATAAGTTAATCCGTAAGCAAAAATTCCTAAACCAATGGCAAGTCCAACTGCAAGAATATTATTTTTCCAGAGTAAAAAGAAAATTATGCTCACAATAGCGTAAAATATAAAAAAAGCATCATTTCGTTCAAACCAAGAATCGTGGTCTTTCTTGTGATGGTCAGCATGCAAATTCCACAAAAAACCATGCATGATATATTTGTGACTAAACCAAGCCATAAACTCCATAAAGAAGAAAGTAATAAAGAAAACTAAGATATATAACCACATAATTTTATAATAAATTTAAACGATATTTTACATAACAATTAGCAAGTAAACCAACTTTTTGATAATCTGAAACCCGAATTCTAGTATTTTTTATTTCTTCAGAAGGCGTTTTTTTTAATTTAGATAATAGCTTTTTGTAATAAACATAAGCCGTATAAACACCAAATTTTGCTTCAATTGGTAAATTTATAATTCCATCATAACCCGCTTTAAAATCGGCTTCAATTTCTTTAATAATTTCTTTTTTAGAAGCTTCATTAAGTTGTGATAAATCAGTATTTGGGAAATAAGTTCTATCTAAATCTTCAAAATCTGCTTTCAAATCTCTTAAAAAATTTACTTTTTGGAAAGCTGAACCCAATCGCATGGCAGAATTTTTGAGACTTTCATATAATTCGACATTTCCTTTTACAAAAACTTTTAAACACATTAGTCCAACAACATCGGCACTTCCGTATATGTATTCGTTGTATTCGTCTTTGGTTTTGTACTCTTTTTTTACTAAATCTAGTTTCATACTTTTCATAAAAGTATCGATTAGTTCATTGGGAATATTGTATTTATGAACTGTATGTTGAAAAGCGTTTAAAATTGGATTTAAGCTTATTTTTTGTTTTAAAGAATTTTCTAAATCTATTTCGAAGGTATTAAATAAGGATTCTTTATCATAATCGTGAAAACTATCTACAATTTCGTCTGCAAAACGAACAAAACCATACACATTATAAATATCCTGCCTTATACTTGGAGCAAGCATTTTTACTGCCGATGAAAACGAAGTGCTGTAGGATTTTGTTACAATCTTACTACATTCATTAGATACTATGTCAAAAAGTGATTTCATATTAAGATGAATATTTTTTTATTAAATCAGCTACTAATTTCCCAGAGATTAATGCGGGCGGAACCCCAGGACCAGGAACAGTTAGTTGTCCTGTAAAATATAGGTTTTTTACTTTTTTACTTTTTAATTTAGGTCTTAAAAAAGCCGTTTGTAGTAAAGTATTCGCCATTCCGTAAGCATTTCCCTTATATGAGTTATATTCTTTAACAAAATCATTTACACAAAATGATTCCTTAAATATAATATTTTTTTTAACTTCTTGGTTTGTTATTTTTTCGAAACGAGTCATTATTTTTTCGAAATAAGCATCTCTTAATTCTTGTGTGTCTTCAATACCTGGAGCAATTGGTATTAAAAAAAATCCATTTTCGCAACCTTCAGGAGCTGTTTTAAGATTGGTTTTTGACGTAAAATTCGCATAAAATAAAGGTTCAGTAGGCCATTTAGGATTGTCGTAAATTTCTTTTGCATGCAAATCGAAATCAACATCAAAAAATAAATTATGATGAATCACATTGTCTAATTTTTTGTCGAAACCAACATAGAATAGGAGAGAAGATGGCGCAAAAGTCTTCTTGTCCCAATATTTTTCAGAATATTGTCGATATTCTGGTTCTAAAAGTGTTTCGGTATGATGGTAGTCTGCTCCAGAAAGTACAATGTCAGAAGTAATTATTTCATCATTTATTAGAACTCCTTTAGTAGTTTTATTCTCGACAACTATTTTATCAACATTTGCATCTGTAATTATTTTTACACCTAATGATTTAGCTAAAGTTGCCATTCCGTTTATCACATCATAAAAACCATTTGTAGGTTGCCAAGTTCCTAATCCAAAATCGGCAAAATTCATAAAGCTATAAAATGAAGGTGTTTTAGATGGTTTTGCTCCAAGAAATAAAACTGGAAATTCTAATACTTGAATAAGTTTTTTATTTTTAAATTCTTTTCTAACATCTTTACTAATAGTCGAAAAAAACTGATCTATTTTTTTAGCTGTTTCTATTGTTATGAGTTCAAGTGGTGATTCTCCGGGTCTATATACTAAATCTTTTATAGCGATATCATAATTGCTTTGCGCTTCAGATATAAAATTTTTTAGTTTATTTCCACTTCCGGTTTCAATACTTTCAAAAGTGTCAATTATTTCTTGTAGATTGTCTGAAATGGCTATAAAATCATTTATACCATAAAATACCTGATATCCTGGTGATAATTTTTTTAAATCATAATAATCAGATGGTTTTTTCCCAAAATCTGCAAAGAATTTTTCAAAAACATCTGGCATCCAATACCACGAAGGCCCCATATCGAAAGTGAATCCTTCTTTTTTAAATTGTCTTGCTCTTCCTCCAATTGTTGTGTTTTTTTCGTAAATAGTCACATCATTTCCAGCTTGTGCTAAATAACATGCTGCTGCTAAAGATGAAAAACCAGATCCTAATATTGTAATTTCTTTTTTCATAATTGTTTAACAAATATATAAAAAAGTTAAACAAAAAAAATGTTAAACTTTATATTTCTTCTATAATTGATTCTATTGATTGAAATAATCTTGTTTTTTCATTCAAAATATTGAGATTTATTTCAGTGGTCATTTTTCCTATAAGCCAACATTCAGAGGAGTTATCAATAAGAATCTCAGTTTTAAGTCTCTCGATATAATCGTTAATTTCATCCTTTGTAGGCTGAACAGTCATATAACTTACAAAAGTTATTTTTTCGAAATATCGTTGAATGTCCTTAAGACTTTCTATTGGAACACTTTCTCCAAGATATATAGTTTTATAACCATTTAATATAAATTCATAGTTAAGATACATTAATCCAAGTTCATGAATCTCGTTTGAAGGTAAATATAAAACAAAAATTTTATCAGATCTAGTAGGCTCCAAAACTTGAATTTTTTCGGTATTTGTGATAAGTTTTTGTTTTATCAAATGACTTATAAAATGTTCGTGAGCAATTGTTATAGTATTAGATTGCCATAGTAAGCCTATTTCGTTCATTAGCGGAATAAAAACTTCATAAAAAACATCTCTAAAAGATTTTTCGGATAACAAATTATTGTAAGTATTAATAAAAAGAGTTTGATCAAAATTCATCATAGCCATTTTAAAAGCATTTATAGCATGGCTTTTTGCACTTTTTTCTGACACAATTTCTCTGACCAAAGCAGGAATTTTATCAGGGGATAATTTAGATATTCGAGATATTTTGTAACCATAATCATGAAGCAAAGTTATGTTTAACAGTTTTTGAAGATTATGAATATCATAAAGACGGATATTTGTATCGGTTCTCATAGGTTCTAGTATAGAATATCTTTTTTCCCAAATACGAATAGTATGTGCCTTTATTCCCGAAAGATTCTCAAGGTCCTTGATGCTAAATATTGTTTTAACTGCGTTCATCTTTTTGTTGTAAAAGTTAAACAAAACTAAATAAATAATTGTTTTGTTTTCTTATATTTGTTAAAATACTTTCAAAAAATTCACATGAAGTACGATTATATCTTTGCTGGAGCGGGATTAGCAAGCCTAATGATTTTAGATAAAATGATAGATGCTAGGTTATTAGATAGCAAAAAAGTATTATTGTTAGATACTAATGATAAAAATGATAACGACAGGACTTGGTGTTTTTGGGAAGAGGAATCGGGTGATTTGGATGATTTAGTTTCTAAAAAGTGGGAAAAAGCTTTGTTTACTAATGAAAAACAAACAATAGATTGTCTTCCAGATTGTTCAAATTATAAAATGATTGAGTCAATTCGTTTTTATAATTATGTTTTAAATAAACTAAAAAAGTATCCAGAAATTATCTGGAAAAAAGAAAAGTTTATTTCTTTTGAAGATAAAAAAAAAGAAGTGATTGTAAAAACCAATACAGAGAATTATACTACATCAATACTTTTCAATAGTATTTTTGATGCATCTAAAATTGAAAATAATAAAAAATACCCGCTCTTAAAACAACATTTTATAGGTTGGTTTGTGAAAACTACAAACCCAATATTTGATGCCAATTGTGCTACTTTCATGGATTTTTCTATTCCGCAAAAAGGAAATACACGATTTATGTATGTTTTGCCATTTTCTGAAACTGAAGCATTAGTCGAATATACTTTATTCTCTCCCAATTTGTTACAAGAAGGCGAGTATGAAGAAGCCATAAGTAGTTATCTAAAAGAAAAAGGAGCTACTTCTTTCGAGATTATTAAGAAAGAACAAGGAAATATTCCTATGACAGTTTTTCCTTTCTGGAAAAGTAATTCGAAAAACGTTTTGCATATAGGAACAGCTGGTGGTTGGACAAAAGCTAGTACAGGTTATACTTTTAAGAATACAATAAAGCAATCGGAAAGAGTGGTTTTGTTATTAAAAAATTTAACAATCGATTTTAATAAATTTCATAAACCCAATAGATTCTCATTTTATGACAAACTTTTTGTTGGTGTTTTGTACAAAAACAATGAGTTAGGTAAAAAGATATTTTCTAATATGTTTCTAAAAGTAAAATCAAAAAAAATATTGAGATTCTTAGATGAAAAATCTAATCTGAAAGAAGAATTAGAAATTATATTGGCTTGCCCTAAAATACCGTTTATAAAGGCATTACTAAATCTTTTATAAGTAGTTTCCTAGAAAAATATAAATAAAAAAATCACAAATCATTGCTTTTGAATAATTTGCGATTTTAGTATGTGACCACGGCGGGGACAAAGCCCATGTATTTACATGTTTTTATGTATTCTTTAAATTTCATAAAGTATTTATTTACAGTGAATATAAGCAATTTTAAGAAACAATTAAATACAAACAGATACGTGATTTATCAACTAGATATCAACTAAAATCGTTTTTATGATTATATTTGTATAAAACAATTCAGATGAAAATTAAGTTTATAATTCAAAGCAAAAGCGAACCTGTAAATATTTATGCATTCCTTTCGGCTGGTTATAGAAAAGAATTCAAAAGAAAAACAGGAAAAATTATTAGTCTTAAAAATTGGGATCAAGGAAAAGGATTTCCTAAAGGCAGTACAGACGATATAAAAAATTTGAGAGCAGATTTAGCAGATTTAGCAAATTTCATAACAAAAGCATTTAATAAAGATGAATCTGCAGGAATTGAAATTACAGGTGATTGGTTGCAAAAAAATATTGATGTTTTTAACGGAAAATCCGAATTAGTCAATATAGATATTTTGACTACGTACATTCAAAAATATATTGACGAAGCTCCCTATAAACGAAATGCAAAAAAAGAATTAGGATTAAGCACCGGACGTGTTCAGAATTTAAAATTATTCAAAAGTACTATCTTACGTTATGAAGCTGACACGCTAAAAGGCAAAAGCATTTTGATAAAAGACATTAATTTAAAATTTCTTGAAAAATATAAATTGTGGATGTTTGGCAAAGGCTATTCCACAAACTACGTAGGCAAGAACATTGCAAATTTTAGGACCATTTGTCGTGATGCTGGCAAAAACGATATTGAAATTTCAACACAAGTTAAAAATATTCAAGGAATTTCCGAGAGTAGAGAACCGGAAGATATAATCACTTTAAATGAGGATGAACAGGAAGATATAAAAAAAGCAGAATTATTTAGAGAGGCTTTAATAAATGCACGTAAATTTTTGTTATTAGGTTGTCTTATTGGTCAGCGCGCTGGGGATTTGCTGAATATTACCGACAAGAATATAAAAGAGATAGGAGGTATGAAAATCATTGAATTGAAGCAACAAAAAACGGGTAAACTAGTTGCCATTCCTCTACTTCCCGAAGCATTGGAAATTCTTAAAGATGGATTGCCTTATAAAATATCGTTATCCCGCTTCAATGAATACATCAAAGATGTTTGTCAAGCTGCAGGAATTGACAAGCCAACCAAAGCAAGAATAAAAGAGAAAAAAGGAACTCCACACAAAAAAGATATATTTCCTAAATGGCAGGTTGTTAGTTCTCATGTTTGCCGCCGTTCATTTGCTACGAACTTTTACGGACGTATTCCTACACCCGTTTTAATGAGTATCACAGCCCATGGAACGGAAAGAATGTTTCTCTCATATATCGGCAAAACTACTTATGACAACGCTTTTCAAATGGTTGAATATTTCAACAAATTAGCACCAAAGCCAAAAGAAGTTCCGAAAATGGAAGTAATAAAAAATGGTACAGATAAATAGAAATAAACTTTTTTAAGATTGTATAAATACCTTGAAAATAAATTCAGAAGCAAATAAAATGGAAAACATCAATTCAGATAATTCAATAGAAAAAATAGAGTTTCTTATAACAAGATTAGTTGATTTTTCAAATGAAAATGAATTTGATCATACTCTATACCTATCATTTGCAAATGAAAAGGCAAAAACTTTCAATCGTTATTTTGCTGAAATAGACAATGAAACCCACAAAGCAAAGATAATTTCAGATTTAAAAACAAACTTTCATTTTGAAGTGGATAACATTGTTAATGAAATGCTATCAACTAAAGACAACACTCAATATCCTAGTGATGGAACAACCTATTATATTTCACGTCCTATTCTAGACACTAGAATAAAAAGTTACAAAAATAACTATAAAGAGCTTATTCAATTGTTTTTAAATTCAGTCGAATTTGAGACTAAATCCAAAGTAAAAGATAAAACTAAAGAAGCTTGGTTTCTTACTGGAATTCAACTTGCAAATGGTAAGGCTTATGAATTACGTGATCAGGGTTTTTCTTTTCGAGACATTGCGTTAAAATTAGGATTTAAAGCTAGTGATAATAGTTACTTTTCAACTTCCTTTGGAACTTCAAAGGATAGTAAAAATATCTTTAATTCATTGGATAGACTTAAAGAAATAATTGAACATTGTAATCTACATGATATAAAAATATGTTCCAAATTTTCAAGTGAATGTGCTTCAAAATACCAAAATGAATTGATATTTAACTGATACAGTATCACTATATCGTATCGTATCGATTGTGCCAATTTCGCAGTATTAAACTTAAATACTCGAAATTATGGAAGCACAAATTTT
Source organism: Flavobacterium sp. (assembly GCF_039932285.1). GTDB lineage: Bacteria > Bacteroidota > Bacteroidia > Flavobacteriales > Flavobacteriaceae > Flavobacterium. Next base: position 3,548 of record NZ_JBDTQE010000077.1, on the reverse strand, counting down.
ATTTCAAGGTTGCACATTTCAACAATTAGCTGAAGCAACCGCAGCAATTCTAAACGACAACAAAACCATTACAATTTCACAAGACGAAAGCGATTTAGTGGATCGTAATGGAGCTTGTGCAATACTTCATTTTAACAAAACTACTTTACACAAACATACTAAAAGCGGTAGATTAAAATCATACGGCATTGGTGGTCGTGTTCTGTATAAAAAATCTGAACTAATAGAATCAGTAACCTTATTAAAAAGATAAGGTTATGAGTAATAGTAAAACACAGGCAAATGGAACTATTAAATCAAAATCAAGACATGTAAAATCTGAAGCTATCAAAGCTCTGGAACAACTTGCCTTTGAAAATCTTAAAGTAAAATTTCCTTCTTTTCCATTCCCACCAAAGCCAAAGTACAATGATACTTCTACAAATCAGCTCACAAAAAGTGTGATTGATTATATAAGACTGAGCGGAGGACAAGCTGAAAGAGTAAACTCAACAGGCTTTATGAAGGACTCTCGCAAAACATCAACTGATATTTTAGGTCGTACTCGTACAATTGGTAGTACTAAATGGATTCCTGGGAATGGACAAACTGGGACAAGTGATGTTCATGGTGTCGTAAATGGTAAAAGCATTAAAATAGAAATCAAATGTGCAGCTACTGGTGACGATTTACAGTCAGAAGGACAAATTGCTTATCAAAAAGAAATCGAAGCGGCTAAGGGTGTTTATTTGATAGTTAGAACTTTTTCAGATTTCTATGAATGGTTTAATAACGCAAGCTTATGAGTGATGAAAAAGAAAAATATTTCAATTTCCCAATTCATTTACTACAAGGGTTCATTAAAGATTCATATAAATGTTTAAACGATATTACAGATTTTGCAATATATGAAAGATCGATAGAATTAGCATTTGGTGACGAATTAGAAAGAATGAAAAGTGCTGCTAAATTTTATGATTTGAAATTAAGTAATTATGATAATAGTCTTAAAAATGGAATTAGGATTTACAACGAAACAGTTGGAGAAAGATTACCTAAAACGGGATTAAGTCTATCATTATTCTGGGAATATTATAAAAACGATAAAACTGAATTCGATAAAGTTTGTCTTCTTGCATTTTTAGCTCTTAGAAGCATAATTCAAAACAAAGCTTACACGAAAGTAGATAATAAGTATTTACTGTCTCGTATGGACGGAAAAGCTCGCTCATTTGATCTTTCAGAACTATCTGAAGAACTTCTTAAATATTCTTCCAGAAGACTATTAGAAAAAGTAAAGAAGGAATTACAGTTTAACTGGTATTTGATTTATTACTCCAGATATACAAGAGGTTTTTATATATCATTCAAATTATCTCTTGAAGATTTAATTTTTGAAGCTGAGAAAAGAAGAGTCTCAACTAAAGAAAAGGAACAAAAACAGATTAGAGATGAGGCATTAAGAAAAGCTTTGTGTCGATTAACGATTAAACCTCCATAAGGACACTAAAAGTACTTCAATTGTACAGCTATAAAAAAGAGAATCCAATTGATGCGCTATTAGTTGACAATTAAAAAAAACATTGTGTACACCTATATAAATATTATTTATAAAAGTCTTTTATAAATATTTAAAATAAATATAATCGAAGAGAGTGTTTTTTTTCAAAAAACGTCCACGCCATTTTTGAATTAGTTTAAATAAATATTAATAAAAAAAAATAAACCAGAGGCCGCGGGCTAAATTCTTAAAACAATCAATCAAAATAAAAATACTATGAAAAATAGAACGCTTTTAAAAGAAAATAAAGTCTTATGTCAAGAGATTAAAAATGACTTGATACAATTTAAGCCTGTTTTAGCTGAATTAAAAAGAAGCTACGAATCACTAGAATTAGGAGCTTTTAATGATTCCATATTTAAAACTTTAATGTTAACAGGCTCGCAAAATACTATTTCATTTTACTTAAATAATCTAAACGAGCAACTTGATCGTTTGGGTATTTCTTCAAAAATTATGAAGGAAAATATGATTTCAAATCATACTAATGTTATAGAAAAATTCAAGAATTCTATTCAAAATGCAAAGTTGTTTAAGCCAACGATTTATCATTCACGCCCTTTATTATCTATTAAATTCATATCGTTTAATGAGGTGTTTGTTATATCTAAAGAGGATGAAGAAGTAATCTTTGAGACTTATTGCAGAATTTATATTAACGAAAACGAACTTCCTGTACTAGAAATGGCTAATGAATTATTAGCTTCTTATAACAATTTTTTAAGCTTTATTGAAGATCAAGGAATCAGTAATAATAATTCAAATTGTCTGAATTTATTATTCAGCTTCAATAATGGAGAACCATACGTCGATGCGGACAAGTTACAAGGGCTAATTACTTATAAAAAAAGAGCTCTTGACTTTCAAAACAGGTTTACTATGTAAAACAAAAATAGGGCTTACGTTTTGTGTAAGTCCTATTTTGTCATTCAAAATTTTTAGAAACTAATAAAAAATAAAGCCATGGCCACACCCAACGGAATAATAACAAGAAAAGACATTATTACTGATGATGCATTGCAATTTGGTAGTGATTATGCTGCTGAACTTGAAAAAGCAATCGCAGCTAATAAACAGTTGTTAGCATCCTCTTTAGAATTATCCAAAGTTATGAGTTCATATCGTAAAATTGATAATAACCAGCAATTTTTAGAAGCTAAACAATCAGAAATACTTATATCACAAAAAATAGTTTTAGCATTAAAAGAACGAGAAGCTGCTGAAATTTCTTTAGAGAAAATAAGACAGGAATCAATTAAAACCGAAAAATTGCGTCAGCAATCTGAAAATCAAAGCCAAAAAGTAAAGCAAGCTACTGTAAAATTAACTATTGAAGAACGGGTTCAAAATGAATTAAACAATAAGGCTTTAAAACAAGGTGCACTTGAAAAATTAGGTCTTATAGGTGCTTACCAAAAATTAAATAAAGAACGTACAGATGCAAAGCGCAAGTTATTAGATTTAATTTCAACAGAAAATACTTCTACTGATGCTATAAAAAAAGCGCAAAAAGAGTTTGATGTTTTGGCAGCAAGAGTAAAGAAGGCTGATGACGCAGTAAATGATTTTACTAAAAATGTGGGTAATTATCCAACAATTGGAAAACTTACAGGAAGCCTTAAAAATTTAGTTGGCGCTTTTGGATTGACTGCTGGAATTGCTGGAATTGCATCAGTTATTAAAGGTGCATTTGAAACTATAAAACAGTTCAATCAATCTATTGCTGATTTATCTGCAATAACAGGCGCAAGTGGCAAAGATTTAGATTATTTAAAAAACCAAGCCATTTTATTAGGCAGAGAAACGAAAGGTGGTGCTGTTGCGGTTGTGGAAGCCTATAAATTAATAGCTTCTGCAAAGCCAGAATTACTTGAAAATGTAAATTCTCTAAACCAAGTTACAGAAGCTACCTTAACATTATCAAAAGCAGCTGGAATAGATTTACCGAGCGCTGCAACTGCATTAACTGATGCATTAAATCAATTTAATGCACCAGCAAGTGAAGCGG
>NZ_JBDTQE010000076.1:0-12601 GCF_039932285.1 Flavobacterium sp. | reverse complement strand
TATCAATCGTTAACGACACCATCTTCGGTTATCGATTTTAATATGAAAACTAAAATCAAAGAAATTAAAAAAGAACAAGAAGTTTTAGGCGGAAAATTCGATAAAAATAACTATATTGAAAAAAGAATTTGGGCTATAGCCAATGACGGAACAAAAATTCCTATTTCGATGATTCATAAAGTAGGAGTAAAGCTAGACGGAAGCAATCCGCTTTTGCAATATGCTTACGGATCTTACGGCTATTCGATGGATTGCACGTTTTCAACAACAAGACTAAGCCTTTTAGATCGGGGATTTATTTTTGCCATAGCACACATTCGTGGAGGAGAAGATTTAGGAAGGCCTTGGTATGAAAACGGAAAATTATTAAAAAAGAAAAATACATTTACTGATTTTGTAGATTGTTCAAAATTTTTAATATCAGAAAAATACACTTCAGCGGAGCATTTATATGCTGAGGGTGGTTCTGCTGGGGGATTACTCATGGGTGCAGTAATAAATATGGCACCAAAATTGTATAATGGAATTATAGCACAAGTTCCTTTTGTAGATGTAATTACGACAATGCTTGATGATACTATTCCACTAACAACGGGAGAATATGATGAATGGGGAAATCCTAATGTAAAAAAATATTATGATTATATGAAATCTTATTCGCCTTACGACAATGTTGTAGCACAAGAATATCCAAATATGTTAGTAACCACAGGACTTCACGATTCACAAGTGCAATATTGGGAACCAGCAAAGTGGGTAGCAAAATTAAGAACTTTAAAAACAGATAATAATTTACTTTATCTGGATACAAATCTGGATGCAGGTCACGGTGGTGCCTCGGGACGCTTCGAATCGCTTAAGGAAGTTGCTAAAGAATTTAGTTTTTTGTTAGATTTAGAAGGAATTAAAAGGTAGTTAGAATTTTTTTTATAACTTTGTGGCGTTTGGAGTGATTTAAATTTAAACAAGATAAGCCACGATTACAATATATATGAAACAAGAAATAAAAGCTTACAATAACGTTTTGGGACTAATAGGTAACACACCACTTATTAAAATCAATAAAATTACCGAAGATTTAAAAGGTAACTTTTATGCTAAGGTGGAAGCCTTTAATCCAGGACATTCTACTAAGGACAGAATTGCGTTGTATATTATCGAAGAAGCAGAGAAACAAGGAATACTTAAGCCTGGCGATACAATTATAGAAACTACATCTGGTAATACAGGGTTTAGTTTGGCTATGGTTAGTATTATAAAAGGTTATGATTGTATACTTGCAGTAAGCTCTAAATCATCTGCCGACAAGATTGATATGTTGCGTAGCATGGGAGCAAAAGTATATGTTTGTCCAGCTCATGTATCTGCAGATGACGAACGTTCTTATTATAATGTAGCAAAACGCCTACACGAAGAAACAAAAGGATCGGTATATATCAATCAATATTTTAATGATTTAAATATTGAAGCACATTACAAAAGTACAGGTCCAGAAATTTGGGAACAAACAAACGGACAAATTACACATCTAATTGCTTGTACAGGAACAGGAGGAACACTTTCTGGTGCTGCAAAGTTTTTGAAAGAGCAAAATCCAAATATTAGAATTTTAGGAGTAGATGCTTATGGTTCTGTGATAAAAAAATACCACGAAACCAAAGAGTTTGATAATGATGAGATTTACCCATACAGAATAGAAGGCTTGGGGAAAAATTTAATTCCTACCGCTACTGATTTTGACTTGATTGATAAATTTGTCAAAGTTACTGATGAAGAAAGTGCTCACATGACAAGAAATATTGCAAAAACAGAAGGTCTTTTTGTAGGTTATACTTCTGGTGCTGTTATGCAAGCTATAAAACAATATGCAGAAGAAGGAGAGTTTGACGAAAATAGTAATGTAATTGCTATTTTTCCTGATCATGGTTCTCGTTATATGAGTAAAGTATTTAGTGATGAATGGATGAGTGCTCAAGGCTTTTTTGATACTATAAATGCTGAGGAAGTTCAAAAAATAGAATATATCAAATAAAAATTCCTCTATTTGATACAACAAAAAAATCCAGAGTTTTCTGGATTTTTTATTTCTAATAATCCCTAAACTGTAAATTACTTAAATTCTTATAAATACCATTTTCTATTTCTATTAATTCTTTGTGAGTTCCTTGTTCTGCAACTACACCATTGTCAAGAACTAAAATTGTATCTGCATTTCTAATAGTCGATAATCTGTGGGCTATGATAATGCTGGTTCGTCCTTCCATTAGTGTTTCTAATGCTTCTTGAACTAGTTTTTCACTCTCACTATCTAGCGATGAGGTAGCTTCATCAAGAATCAAAATACTAGGGTTTTTTAGTAAAGCTCTAGCAATAGCAATTCGTTGTCGTTGTCCACCAGATAATTTGATGCCTCTTTCCCCAACAATGGTTTCAAATTTTTCAGGAAATCCATTTACAAAGTTAAGTGCATTAGCCTGTTTAGCAGCATTCATAATCTCTTCTTCGGTAGCATCAGGTTTTCCGTAAGCGATATTTTCTCTAATACTTCCGCCAAATAAAATAACGTCTTGTGGTACAATACTCATATTTCCACGTAGGTTTTCTAAATCATAATCATAAATATTTTTATCATCGATCAATATAGAACCACTTTCTATATCATAAAAACGAAGTAACAAGGACGAGATAGTCGATTTTCCTGCACCACTTGGACCTACAATAGCTATTTTTTGTCCAAAATGAGCTTTAAAACTTACATTTTTTAATACTTGAATTTCTTTTCTAGATGGATAAGTAAAGGCTACATTATGAAAAGTTACCTCTCCTTTTATTTTTTCTTTAATTGATGACTGAACTGTATTTATTCTTTCAGGAGTTTCTTCTAATAATTCGAAAACACGTTCTGTTGCGCCGACTGCTTTTTGTATTTGAGTATATAATTCGGCAATCCCCCCAGAAGATGCACCTACATAAGTTGAATACAATACAAATGAAATTAATTCTCCCACAGTCATTTCGCCATTAATACTTAATGTTACACCGTACCAAACTACGGCTACAATGGTTCCAAAAAGGCAAAAAATAATAAAAGAAGCAAAATAACCACGGTAATTTCCACCTTTTATGGCCACTTTTACAACCTCACTTATTTTATTTTTATAACGAGCAATCTCATACCATTCGTTTGCAAATGCTTTTACAATACTAATTCCTTGCATCGATTCGACAACAATTTCTTGGCTTTCTGCCACTTGATCTTGTACTTTTTTTGCATATTTTCTGATAAATCTTCCAAAAAAAACAGCAGCAATTGCTACTAATGGAACTACAGACAACATCATTAAGGTAAGTTTAATGTTAATACTTGCTAACAGGGCAAAACTTCCAATAATTAGAATAAACTGGCGTAAAAATTCAGCTATTGTACTGGTTAATGTATCTTGAATTTGGGTTATATCAGTACTTATACGACTGTTTAGCTCTCCCACACTTTTTTGAGTAAAAAAAGACATCGGAAGTTTTACTAAATTACTATATAAAGCCAATCGTAAATTTGCTAGCGTATTTTCGGTAAAATTTACAAACAATGAAATTCTGAAAAAAGAAAAAAACGATTGAAATAAAAGTATACCAACTAATCCTAGTGCAATATTATTTGCTTGTGATAAATTTTTGTTTTTCACACAATCTACTAACATTCCCATTAACTTAGGAAAAGCTAATGCAGTTGCGCCTGTTAGTAATAAAAAGATTAAACCTACATAGAATTTCCATTTATGATTTCCAGCATATTTGAATATTAATTTTGCCTTATTTAAAGAAGTTGCATTTATTTTCGATTTTGGTAAATCGTTTTCTACGTACCTAGCCATTTGGTTTTATTTTAATACAAAAGTAAGTATTAATCATAAAATTTGGTTAAAGCCAAATTCTAACTTTAGTTAAAATAAACATAAAAAAAGATATGTTAAATGAAATAAAACATGCTGAAATTGAATTGTCTTATAATAATTTTAAATTATCAATCAAATAATCTATTTCTTCTTTTGTATTATAATGGCTAAAAGAAATTCGTAAACTTGGTTTTCTTAAATCTTCTTTCGATAAAATTTCTGCTAAAACATGAGAAGGTTTTACACTGCCTGACTGACATGCACTTCCGCGTGAAACTGCAATTCCTTTCATATCTAAATTAAACAATATCATCGAAGTTTTTTCTTCAGAAAAAGGCAAAATAACATTTAATATATTGTAAAAGGTGTTTTTTGGGTTTCCATTAAATTTTATTCCAAAAAAATTAGACTCTAATTGTGATATTGCATATTCTTTAAGCTCATTAATATGTTTTTCCTCTTCATCTAAATGTAAATAAGACAACTCTAAAGCTTTAGACATTCCTACAATATTGTGTACACTTTCTGTTCCTGCACGCATTCCTTTTTCTTGTTCACCTCCCAATAATATAGGATTTAAAACAATTCCCTTTTTTATAAATGCAAAACCAATTCCTTTTGGACCATGAAATTTATGTGCGCCTGCAACAAGAAAATCTATTTGTGTTTCTTGTAAATCAAATTTTATTTTCCCAATCGATTGTACGGTATCGGTATGAAAATATGCTTGGTATTGTTTGCATATTTTTGCTACTCTACTAAGATTAAGGACAGTTCCAATCTCATTATTTACATGCATTAAACTTACTAAAGTTTTATTTTCGGATGCTAATAAGTCCGAAAGATGAACCAAGTCTATTTCTCCGGAATCTAAAATATTTACATAATCTACTTGAATATCATGTGTTTTTTGCAGAATTTGAATAGTATGTAAAACGGCATGATGTTCTATTTTACTTGTAATTATTCTTTCTATTTTTAGATCTCGAATACAAGATTGAATAATAAAATTATTTGCTTCGGTTGCACATGAAGTAAATATAATTTCTTGACTAGAACAGTTAAGGTTTTTCGCGATACTTTTTCTAGAAAGTTCTATTAAGTTTTTTGAATGTCGACCAAATGTATGAGTTGATGACGGATTTCCGTAATCATTCATTAAAACCTTAACCATTTCTTCAATAACTTCTGGACGAAGTGGCGTTGTAGAAGCGTTATCTAAATATACTTTTTTCATCATGACAAATATACTAATTTTAAATATTTAGTATAGCTTTGTAGACTAGTTTCAAACAAAATTCTCTTTTGAAAAAAATTCTCTTACTTTCCGATACACATAGTCATATTGACGAGTCGATTTTAAAATATGTAAATCTTGCAGATGAAGTGTGGCATGCAGGTGATATAGGTAATCTTGACGTAACTGATGCAATTAAGAAAATAAAACCATTAAAAGCTGTTTTTGGTAATATTGATAACGCAGAAGCTAGAATCGAATTTCCTTTACACAATCGATTTATTTGTGAAAATGTAGATGTTTGGATAACCCACATTGGTGGTTATCCGGGTAAATATAATCCAAATATTAGAGAAGAATTACAACAAAATCCACCAAAATTGTTTATCTGCGGACATTCGCATATACTAAAAGTACAATTTGATAAAAAACTTAATCTATTGCACATGAATCCTGGTGCTTGTGGGAAAAGTGGTTTTCACAATGTGAGAACCATGCTGCGTTTTGTTATTGAAGGTGATAAAATAAAAGATTTAGAAATTATAGAGTTGGGAAGTAAAATTATAGAAGATACTATAACTTAAATTCTATAAATAAAAAAAGATGCTAGTATTTATCAAATACTAGCATCTTTTTATTTGTAGGGTTAAAAATTATATGATAACCCAAATTTACATTTGTCTTATCTGCTTTAATTTTTCTTTCCAAGTGGCTAATTCTTCCTTGTGATGTTCGATATTCTTCATTACCTCAAGTACCATTGGATTATCTTTTTTAGCCTTTGCAAAAAACTGAATATTATTTTCTAATTGGAAAATTTCGTTCTGAACTTCTTCTACTTTTCTAATCAAGAAAATTTTCTCGTTATCAATTTTTCTTGTATCATTAGATTCTGATAAACTATCCATTCTATTACTAAAACGCATCATATCAGTATCTTTTTTACTCAAACTTAGTTTTTCGAAAAGAACATCTAATATTTTATTAAATTTACCTTCAATATGACGTCTTGCAAAAGGAACTTTTCCGATGGCTTTCCAAGCTTCGATATGAGATTTTATAGCATCTAGATCGGTTTTGTGATCACCAACCAATTCAAATGATTTTAATGATTCTAAGTATTCTTTTTTCTTTTCGAAAGCAGCAACTTCAACTTCTTCATTTTCATTTTTTTCGGTATGTAACCTGTTAAAATAATGATTACAAGCTTCTTTAAATTCCTTCCAAACTGAATCTGAATATTTTTTTGGCACATGACCTATTTGTTTCCATTCCTCTTGAATTTTTTTCATAATAGGAGTCGAAACATTAAAATCGGTACTTTCTTGCAATTCTTTGGCACGAGCTACTAATGCATTTTTCTTGTCAAGATTTGTATTTTGATCTTTTTTTATGTCTTTGTAAAATGAATTTTTGTGCACATTAAAATTACGTACTGCAGTTTTAAAATCGCTCCAAGTTTGTTCATTTACTTCAGTTGGAACTTTTCCAGCACTAAAAAAATTAGCTCGTAAAGCTTCAATTTTTTCAACTTGGGTTTGCCAACCAGAGTGAATAGCAATTTTTTCGGTAGTAATAGCTTCAATAGCAGCAATTATTTCTTTTTTCTTAGCTAAATTTTCGACTTCAGAACCTCTTTGCTGCTCAAAAATAAGTTCTCGTTTGTCGTGCATTTGTTTAGTCAACTCGCTAAAAGCTGCCCAAATTTCCTCACGATTCTCTCTAGAAACAGGACCTATATCTTCTTTCCATATTTTGTGTAACGATTGTAATTCTCTGAAAGCCTTCATCACATCAGCTTCATTTACAAGTTCTTGTGCACGGGCAATTATTTTGAGTTTTGCTTCAAGATTGTGTTTGAAATCTATATCACGAGCTTCACGGTCTAAATGCAAATAATCGTAGAAATTTTCAACATGAAAATGAAAATTATTCCAAACATGGTTGTATTTGTCTTTAGGAATTGCTCCAGCTGTTTTCCAACGCTCTCTTAAATCATTAAATTGTTTGAGATTGTCTTTTATATTTTCGCCAGGATTAATCAATGATTTTAATTCTTCAATTAATGCTAGACGTGTTTGTAAATTCGATTTTAAATCAGATTCTAAACTCTTAAAATGGGTATTTTTCTTACTTCTAAAGTTACTGTATAACGAGTCAAATTTCGATTTTAAAGGGAAATGATATTCAAATTCTTCAGTCGAATCTGGATTTTCATTAACAAACGCTTCCTTTTTTTCTTCTATAAAGTGGTTGTATTTTGATAGAAAAACCGATTTTATTTCTTCTACATGGTTTTTTACAGCCATAATTTTATCTGAAACTACAAGATTTTCTAGCTCTGTAACTAAATTTTCCATATCCATTGCTTCATAATTCAGCATTGGAATATCGTGACTTTCTCCAATAGTAGTATCCTCACTAACTTCTGCGTTTAGATTTTCGATTATTTCAATCGCTTCATCTACAGAGCTTTGAGGCTCATTTTGAGATTCTAATACTTCATTTCCATCTACCATGGGTAGGTTATCATGTTGTTCTTCTTGCATGGTGCAAAATATTTACAGTTATTATAATGCCGAAGGTACTAAAAACGTATCAAAACAGAAAGAAAAACTAATATTAAAGTTATAAAATGCCTATTTTTAGTGCTATTTACTTTGTAAGCTTACTTTTTAGATAATCTTACTATTTGTTATAACGAAAGGGTTTTAAATTCTAGGATAATTTTTATTATAATAAAAATAGATAAATTGTATTTCGATTAAACCTTTTTTCATAACTTTAGTCTAAGGTCTAAATCCCATTTAAAAATATAAATTATGAGAAAATTTAAACTAGCTTTCCTTATCACATTTATTTTTGTTTTAAATTCTAACAATATTGTTGCTCAGGATAATAATAGAAAAGACGAAATGGTTGAACAAATAAAAATTGCAAAAGAACGTTTGTCACTTTCAGAACAACAAGAATTTACTTTTAGAGAAATAACTAAGAAGTATGTAATTAAGCTAAAAGAAATAAAAAATAGCGAAGGTAGTAAACGAGAGAAGTTTAAAAAATTGAAAGAAAGTAAAGATGAAAAAGATGCTGAAATGAAGGCATTTCTTTCGGAAGAACAGTACAATACTTATCTTCAAATGCAAGAAGAACGCAAGACTCAGATGAAAGGTAGAAAAAGAGAGTAGTTTTTTATAAAATAAATGTAGTTTTATAAAAAAATTAATTATCTGTTAATGAAGAACGATATTAATAAAATAAAGGCGGATGAGTCTGATTATTTGTATATAAACCCTTCCCAAATCCCCAATTCAGGTACAGGATTGTTTACTGCAATAACTATATATAAAGAGGAGATTATATCTGTTTTTAAAGGAAAAATTTTAAATGAAAGCGAGGCTAAAATTAAAGCTGAAAAAGGGAAAGATAAATATTTTATAAACCTACTTGACGGAACAATTATGGACTCGATGCCTGTAAAATGTTTTGCAAAATATGCCAATGATGCAACAGGTTTCTCTAAATCTGATTTCAAAAATAATGCTAAAATTTCTCTTGATGAATCTAATGATGTTTGCTTAATTGCTACTAGAAGAATAAAACAAGAAGAAGAAATTTTTTGTAGTTATGGAAAAAAATATTGGAAAAAGCACAAATAAATTATAATTAGTAAACCTTATTCATTCCAAATTTCCCAAGCTTTTTCTGCTTGAAAAACGAGCATATCATATCCGTTTTTTATTATTGCTCCGTTATTTTCTGCTTTTTTAAGAAATTCCGTTTTTTCGGGATTATAAATCAAGTCGAAAGCGATGTGTTTTGAAGTGAAATATTGATATGAAATCTCTGGAAACAATTCTGTTTTAGGAAAAGTTCCCAATGGCGTACAATTGATGATAATTTGATAATCATCAAAAGTTTTTTCATTGATTTGATTGTAGGTAATTGTGTTTTCTTTTTCTTGACGAGACACAAAAACACTTTCTAGATTTAATTTTTTTAAACCAAATGCGACTGCTTTTGCAGCACCACCAGTTCCTAAAATGAGAGCGGTTTTATGATGCGGTTTTAGTAAAGGTTCAAGTGATTTATTAAAACCAAAAAAATCGGTATTGTCACCAAATAATTTGCCGTTAGGAGAAATTCTGATGGTATTTACAGCACCAATTTCTTGTGCATTTTTAGACAATTCGTCTAGAAAAGGAATAACAATTTCTTTATAGGGAATGGTAACGTTAAGCCCTATTAAATTTGGATTATTTTTTAAAATCGTTGTAAATTCATCAATATTTTGAATATCAAAGTTTTCGTAGCTAAACGCATTATCTATTTTTTCTTTCTCGAATTTATTTGCAAAATAATTTTGAGAAAATGAATAGTTAATGTTTTTGCCTAGTAATCCTAGTTTTTTCATATTTAAAAGGATGTTTTTTTGTCAAAAATCACACAAATTACCACGAATTTTTATTGATAAGTCTACAAAATGTTTTGGTGCTAAATGAGATTTTGGACTAAATTAAGTTTCCTTTTTTTTGTTAAACACTAATTTCCCAAGTACAAAACCATCTTTAAATTAAGTCAAATACCCAAATCTCGTGTTACGGCTGTTATGGGTTGTTAATTTATTCACTCCTAATTTCTTGTGAAACTGTTTCAATTAAGTTTGCACAGTTTAAGACAAAATTGTCATCAACTTCTACTAATGTATTAATTTCCGAAAGATCACCTTCGTCAAAGAAATTCTCATCTTTCATCTTTATTCTAAAAGGCAATAATTCTATTTTTGACAATAAATTATTATAACTTCTTCCTTCTCCATGTTTTAATACATTAATTGCGCTTATAAAATAATCAAAACTATCATGTAATTCTAGTTTTTGTTTTTCTTTAAGTATTGTTTTTGCACCTTCAAATCCATTTCGACAAGTTAATTCGTCTTGTAATATTGCATCAAACATTGAGAACATTCCGATTGCAAAAATTGTCTTTTGGAGTTGAATCATTTGTAGGTTTTTCAGATAAACAGTTGATCCACTTGTTTGTAATGCTTCAATAATTTTAGAATTAGTTTCTTCTAATGTACTTAATGTATATGATGTGCTTCTATATATTAAATCTTCAAAATTGTGCATATTCTCTGTCGTTTTTTTTCAATATTCACTAACTCGTTAATTTGTGAAATTCGCGGTAAATTTCTTTATTTTGGTCGTATTTATATATCAAAAAATGTTATTTGAAAAAATTACTTTTTATATTTATTGATAACTTCCTGAACTTCTTTTCGTTCCCAAATTACAGGAAATAAATTTTCGATAATGTTTCTTTTTTTGAAGTTTTGGCGCAAGCCGTTACTCAAATGAAAAACACCTTTTTCGTTTTCGTTTAACATAAAGTACAATCCAGCCAAACGATATTCGATTTCAAATTCCTCTGGGAAATGCTCGCAGGCTTGCAATAAGGTTTGTATACAGGCTTCAAATTCTCCTAGAAATTGTAAAACATCTGTCCAAAATAACCAAGTATCTAGTTGATAATCGCCAAATTCGACCGCTTTTCTATAGCCATATTCTGCTTCTTCAAAAAGATTTAATGCTTTATTTATGGTTGCAAAACGTTTCCAATATAATTTATTTTCACCATCTATTTGTATCGCTTTGTTTACATAATACAATGCTTTTTGATAGTTTTTTTTACGGAAATAAAAATCGGTTATAGCAATCCAACCTTTGTCTAATAAGGGATCTTCATGTACGGTTTGGTTGTAAAATTTAATTGCTTCGACTTCGTTTCCTAATTTTTCGTAGCATTTTCCTATTCTTAATAAAGCATAAGAAGTAGGGTCGTCTAGCTTAATAGTTTCATTATAATTTTCAATCGCTTCTTCATAACGTTTTAGGCGTTCGAGTGCTTTTGCTTTTTCCATATAAGCACCCAGAAACTCATCGTCTATCAGTGTTGCATAATCGAAAGCTACTAAAGCGGCTTCGTATTGTTTGAGTCCGTAATTTAGCCTTCCTAACTGATGCCAAGCGATTTCGCTATACGGATTGGTATCGATATATTTTGTAATATATTCTATTGCCTCTTGGTTCTGATCTAAAAATTCGAAACAATAAACGACGTTATACAAGCTAGATTGTTCTTCTGGATCTTCTTCTAGGCATAAGATGAAATTTTCTTTTGCCAATTCGAGATTGTCTAAAAAGAGATACTCCATACCAATTAAGTTATAGACATCGGCTAAATCATCGGTATATTTTAAAGCAATTTTCAGGTATTCGACTGCTTTTTCATGTTGGTCTCTTTTAGAGCAAATATTGGCTCTTTGAATGTATATTTCTTCGTTTGTAGGTTCGATAGCATATAATTCGTTTAGCATTTTTTCGGCAATATCTAACTTGTCGTCATAAACAAGCATTTCTACTTGAACGAGCTTTAATCCTGTTGATTTTGGGTGCTGTTCTAGGGCGAGTTTTAAGGCTTTTTTTGCCAAAGCAGGTTTTCCAATATCTAGGTAGTGTAAAATGATATCCTCGAATTCTTCTGAATCAAAAAACAAGACTTTGTTTGTTTTTAGCATTGATTCAAATTTTGATAAGGATAAGTTTTGATCGTCTTCTTCTTGGCTCAAGTACATAGTCGTTTCGTTTAAAGTTATCCAAAATAAAATTAGAACTTATATCGTGAATGGTATGCTTTTTTGTTTTTTGTTGTGAACAATTTAATTAACATTTTTCAATAGCAAAAATCAATTTCAATAGCAAAAATCAATTTCAAAAAATAATGTTGGTTTTATGACTGAATGTTTAATTTTAGATTGAAGCCCTAGCCCTGATAGCAGTGGAAATCCTTTTTCTCGTCAGTTCGAGTTCCTCGCTTTTTTGCGAGGAGTATCGAGAACAGGAGAAAAAGATTGTAACGGATAGCAGGAAATAGCTCCTAAAAAAATCATCAATTATTTATTTACCATTCATTACTTCATTCATAGCTTCAATAATTATGCCACAACCGTCGGTAATCTCTTGATTTGAAATGGTTAATGGCGGTGTGATGCGAATGGCGCACCCTTCGAACAGTAACCAGAATAGTATTAAACCCTTATCTTGACATTTGAAGATGATTTGATTCGTGATTTCGGGACTTTCTGTCATAATGGCGAGCATGAGTCCTTCGCCACGGACTTCTTTTATTAAAGGATGGACTAACAAGTTACGAAATAATTGTTCTTTTTCTAACGTTTCTTGCATGATATTGGTTTCGACCAATTCTTGCAGAGTCGCTAAACAAGCGGCTGCGATGACTGGATGTCCGCCAAAAGTGGTAATATGCCCGAGTTTTGGATCATGACTTAACAGATCCATGTGGGCTTCGTTTGCTGTAAATGCACCTACTGGCATACCGCCACCCATGCCTTTTCCCATCACAACGACATCGGGAACCAGTTCTTTAGCTAATAGAACGGCTTCTTCGC
>NZ_JBDTQE010000075.1:0-12619 GCF_039932285.1 Flavobacterium sp. | reverse complement strand
AAGCAATGTTAGAAGTCATAGACTGCATTTGTTCTTTTAATTTAGAAGCGTTATCAGCAATTTCGCTGTTTGCTTGAGCATTACGAGTAGCACTTTCTAATTGAACTTTATATAAGCTATTTAATGATTCCATTTGAGCTGCTGCCATAGACATTTCTTCAGCATATTTCTTTTGAGAAGAGATAGAATCTACTGTTGGAGAAATTGCTTTTGCAGCTCCTTCAAAGTTTTTGATACTATTCCCTAAACTTGACATTAATTCTCCGTCAATTCTAGCTTCTTTTAACATTGCATCTAATTTTTGAGATAACAATCCTTGAGCATCTTCTTTTACTTCTTTTTTCTTATCTGAAGCTTGACCACCAGCTAATTCAGGATAAACTAATGACCAGTCTAAATCATGCTCAACAGGTTCAAATGCTGATAATGCAAAAATAAATGCTTCTGTTAATAATCCGATCGAAAGCATTAAAGTTCCTGTTAAAGGCCCTAATTCGAAGTGAGTAATTTTGAATAATGCTCCAACAATTACAACTGCTGCTCCCATACCGTAAGCGAAATTCATTTGTTTTTTTCCTAAAAGTGCCATAATAATAAAATTTAGTTAAGTTAAATATAAAAAATAAAGTTTGGTTAATTAATTATTTTCCTGCGTTCCCAGTTGCATCAGTCCCCATATAATCTTGTAATGTACGGAAACCAATATAACTTCTCGCAGAATCTGCATATTCGAAATCACGTGTACCTACCTGCAAGTAATAAGCTACATCTTTCCAAGAACCACCACGAGTTACCTTACGCATGTTTTTAATGTCATTTACATTTGGATTCATTGTAGATACATATTCATAAGCAGAAGGATCATAAGAAGAGTCAGTCCACTCAGCTACATTACCAGACATGTTGTATAAGTTATAATCATTTGGCTCATAAGATTGAGCTTCAACAGTATACAAAGCTTGATCTGCTGCATAATCCCCACGACATGGTTTGAAATTAGCTAAATAACAACCTCTATCATTTCTAGCATAAGGACCTCCCCAAGGATAAGTACCTGACTCTATACCTCCACGAGCTGCATATTCCCATTCTGCTTCTGTAGGCAAACGAAATGTATTTACCTGATTTCTCCCTCTTTGTTTTTTAACAAATGAATTTTTATATAAAGTTCTCCAAGCACAGAATGCTTTGGCTTGTTTCCAAGTAACACCAACAACAGGATACTCACTGTATGCTTGATGCCAGAAATAATCATTATGCATTGGCTCATTATAAGAGTAAGCAAAATCTTTAATCCAAACTGTTGTGTCAGGATAAATTTTAACTTCTTCTTTACGAATGAATTCTTTACGTTTTCCTTTTTTTGCTTTTGCTGCCGCTTGAATATCTAACCAAGAGTAACGGAATTTCAATTTTTCAACATCAAGAGTTCTTAATCCATTATAAGCCTCTTCTGAAGGAATATACATAGAATCCATAACCTCTGTATACTTATCATCTGGATACTGACCTGTCTGCCATTTCAAAGCAATTTTATGATTAACCTTTCTTCCAGCATACGGATCATCACCTGAACCAACACTGTAATAATTATCATACATATACTTATCATATACACTCATATTTGTGGTATCAGCATCAATAAAAGCATAATCCGCAATACTTCCACCTTTTTTAGAAGATTTAGATTTAGGATCATTTTTTTCACCTAATTCATCTGCCAAAATAGCCAGACGCGTTCTAACAATCGAATCTCTTACCCAGTAAACAAACTGTCTGTACTCGCTATTTGTTATTTCTGTCTCATCCATGTAAAACGAACGAACAGTAACTGTTTTAGTTGGAGCATCTTGTACATTTGCTAAATCATCATCTGATTTTCCCATGATAAAAGCACCACCAGGTACTAATGTCATTCCAAAAGGCTTCTCTGGATGCCAAGCTTTACCTTTAACACCTACAAGCTCTCCTTTGTCTCCTGAACCGCAGCTGTATAAAAATGAAACCAGTACTGCTAATAAAATGAACTTCTTCATATAAATTTGGGTTAAGTATATATTCATAACTTTTAAGGGCGTAAACCTATTTATTTATTTTCAAAAAAACAATTTTTTTATTAAAAAAACCTTAAAAAAATGAAAAATAGTTTGTTTTAAGCTTATTTTGTAATATTATAAAATTAAATTATATTTTTTCTTTGTGCTTTCCACCATCTTTCTGGTACATCTCCTGAGCAAGCAGCTAAATAATCTTCATGCATACATGGTAATAACGTCGATTTTTTTAACTTATTATTTCGAATTGATAAGAATGGGATTTCAATCCACCATCGTTCTGTAATATTACTCTTGTAAAAGACAAGCTCATCTTCCAGAGTTACTATATATTTAATATAATTTTCTTTTGTTCCAAATGGATATTCATTAGATCGGAAATGAAATCCTTCAACAAAGTACCACATTATTTGTGATATTAAAATTGATTCTTGTTTAGTACTTTTATGATTAAAAATACCCAAAGAACTCACTTTATCACTAATTCCAGCATATCTTGACAAAGAACAAATTTCTTTACCTGAGAAACCATTAGGCACAAATGTAGCAAAATTCCCTGAATCTGAAGATTTTACAGATAATAAATCAACACTTACTAAATCTGCATCACGAAAAACCGGTTCTGCAATAGTTGAATTGTTACAAACTTCTCCCAAACGATAGGCATCAAAATATAGTTTTTCTATTAAATCGATTTCCTCTTGCGCATTAAAATAAGTTTGAAAACCTATATTACTATAATTAAATAAATTATTTGGCTCATCGACAATCATTTTCGTTAAATACGATTCGGACTGTAAAGCATTATCTCTTGCAAAATCAAATTTACTATCTATTGAAACCACATTGACCATTTGCTCTAACAAATCATAAGCACGGTACATCGCATATGTTAAATCTTGAGAACCTCCTATAACAATTGGAACCACTTTATTCTTAACAAGTTGAGCAATTGCGGTTTTTAGAACATAATAAGTGTCTTCTAATGATTCTCCCGCTACTATATCTCCCAAATCGACGATTTGCTTTTGCCAATTACCTGGAAACAAACTATAAAATTCTTTTCTAATATTTGATAAATCGACAATTTCTTTAGTATCACCCAATCCTCTATTTTCTAAAACCCCTATTATTGCAATAGATGCATTTTCAATATTTGGAAATTCAGTATCAGTATGAAATACAACTTTCTTACCCAAAGTTTGCGGTGACAATCCTTGAATAAATTCTAAAAAACTTTCGTCTAATGGTTGTAAAAAATCAAATGCCATATCTTATTTCTTTTTAGCAACCGCTTTCTTTGCTGTGGGTTTTTTAGCTGTAGTTGCTTTTTTAACTGGTGCTTTCTTTGCAGGTGTTTTTTTAGCAATCATTTCTTGCACTTCTACCAATGTTAATTTTGTAGCGTCAACATCTTTGCTTAATTCGATTTTGATTTTTCCTTTTGTAATTTCAGATCTTCCCCAACGTGCTTTTTGAACCAAAATCCCTTCAGCTTCCCAGTTGTGGATTACCTTATCGATATTTTTTTGAATTTTATCTTCAATAATTGTTTCAATGTCTTGTTGTGACAAATTATTGAAATTGTATTTTGTACTTACATTTATAAAAATGCCATTCCATTTTAAGAAAGGTCCAAAACGACCCGTTCCTTTTTGAACGCCTTCACCTTTGTAAACTGCCACTGGAGCATCAGCTAATAATTTTTCGTCGATTAATTCTTGTGCACGAGCTAAATCTACATTTAATGGTTCTTCGCCTTTTGGTAAGGAAACAAAAGTGGTTCCGAAACGGATAAAAGGCCCGTAACGTCCGTTTGAAACTTCAATTTCTTCTCCTTTATACGTGCCTAAATTTTTAGGAAGTAAAAATAAATTCAACACTTCTTCTAAGGTAATATTCCCTATATTTTGTTCTTTTAGCAAACTGGCAAATGTTTTTTCTTCATCATCGGCAGCACCAATTTGAGCCATCGGTCCAAATTTACCCAAACGAACAGAAACAGGTTTTCCAGATTTTGGATCTATTCCTAGAATTCTTTCGCCCGATTCTCTATCGGCATTAGCTTCGACATCTTTTACCGTAGGGTGAAATTTATCGTAAAAATCTTGCATCATTTTTGCCCATTGGATGTTTCCTTCGGCAATTTCATCGAAATCTTGTTCTACTTTGGCAGTAAAATTATAATCTAAAATATTATCGAAATTCTTCACTAAGAAATCGGTAACAATAGTACCAATGTCTGTTGGAACCAATTTTCCTTTATCAGAACCCGTATTTTCTTTGAGCAACTTCTCTCCTACTTTACCAGATTGAAGCGTCAATTGTGTATAATTTCTTTCTTGACCTTCTAAATTTCCTTTTTCGACATAATTTCTATTAATAATTGTAGAAATTGTTGGCGCATAAGTAGATGGACGACCAATACCTAATTCTTCTAATTTTTTTACCAAAGAAGCTTCCGTATATCTTGCCGCTGCACGAGAATATCTTTCGGTAGCAGTAATATAATTGTTTATTAGTTTTTCATTTACTTTCATCGAAGGCAACATTCCTTCTTGCTCTTCTTCGTCATCATCATGACCTTCTAAATATACTTTTAGAAACCCTTCAAATTTAATAACTTCTCCAGAAGCTGTAAAATTTTCCGAATGATTATTGGCCTCGATTTTAACATTCGTACGTTCCAACTCCGCATCACTCATTTGAGATGCAAGTGTTCTTTTCCAAATCAAATCGTACAAACGCGCTTGGTCACGGTCTATATTTACAGTATGTTGCGACATATCAGTAGGACGAATCGCTTCGTGAGCTTCCTGTGCGCCTTTGCTTTTATTGACAAAAGTTCGAGGTTTAGCATATGCTGCACCGTACGATTTAATAATTTCAGCTTGGGCCGCTTCCATCGCATCTTTCGATAAATTTACACTATCGGTTCTCATGTAAGTAATGAGTCCAGCTTCGTACAAACGTTGTGCTAATTGCATCGTGATTCCAACTGGTAAATATAATTTACGAGCGGCTTCTTGTTGTAAAGTCGATGTAGTAAATGGTCCTGCTGGTGTTTTTTTGGTAGGTTTTGTTTCTAAATCTCCTACCTTATATATAGAACCTATATTTTTATTTAAAAAATCTTCGGCTTCTTTTTTGGTGTTAAAATTCTTAGGTAATTTTGCTTTGAATGACTTTCCAGCTTCGTTAGTAAATTCAGCTTGAACAGAATAAGTAGCCACAGGTTTGAAATTGATGATTTCTCTTTCTCGTTCTACAATTAATCGAACTGAAACCGATTGCACTCTTCCCGCTGACAATCCTCCTTTTATTTTTCTCCACAATACTGGCGATAATTCGTAACCCACTAATCTATCTAAAACACGACGTGCTTGTTGTGCATTGACTAAATTATAATCTATCTCACGTGGATTATCGATGGCTTTAAGAATCGCAGTTTTTGTAATTTCATGAAAAACAATACGCTTTGTTTTTTTAGGATCTAGTTTTAATTCTTCGGCAAGATGCCAAGAAATGGCTTCTCCCTCGCGATCCTCATCGGAAGCTAACCAAACCATATCGGCATTTTTAGCTAAAGTCTTTAGTTTAGAAACCAACGCTTTTTTGTCGGGCGAAACTTCGTATTTGGGTTTAAAACCATTTAACACATCTACTCCAATTTCTTTAGAAGGCAAGTCGGCAATATGCCCATAACTTGATTCTACTTGGAAATCTGCTCCAAGAAATTTTTCGATTGTTTTTGCCTTTGCAGGTGATTCGACTATTACTAAATTCTTTGCCATTGCTTGTTTGTTTCTTCGGCAAAAGTAGAAGTTTTTTTTATATAATATCTTTTTGGGTGCGTTTTTAGAAATATTTTCTTTTGGACTAGGTGTTTTTTAGCCCAGATTGAAGTGAAAAGCCCGGAGCAATAAAAGTAAAAGTTTCTTGTTTTAGAAAAGCGACCAACGGAAGCTCTTTCTAGAACTTTAGAAACTTTACTTTTTTTGTGAGGACTTGTAACGGAAAGCGGGAATAGCTCCTTATAAAATTTTTGTTAAAATAAAACTGCCATCTTGTCAGATTTTTTGTTTTGCACTATCTTTGCCAAAGAATTTGACTTATGGAAAAGATTATTGAAGAAAGCAAACAAGGCGAAAGTCTTATTTTAGAAAACAAACCCGAGAACACTAAAAAACTTTTTATAGAGAGTTATGGTTGTGCTATGAATTTTTCGGACTCGGAAATTGTAGCGTCAATCCTTTCTGGAAATGGCTATAATTCCACAAATGTTTTAGAAGAAGCCGATTTGGTTTTGGTAAATACCTGTTCTATTCGTGATAAAGCAGAACAAACTATTCGCAAGCGTTTGGAGAAATATAATGCTGTAAAGCGTATTAATCCGAAGATGAAAGTAGGCGTTTTAGGTTGTATGGCGGAGCGTTTGAAAGACAAGTTTCTTGAAGAAGAAAAAATAGTTGATCTTGTTGTAGGTCCTGATGCTTATAAAGATTTACCTAATTTATTGAACGAGGTTGAAGAAGGTCGTGATGCGATAAATGTGATTCTATCTAAGGATGAAACTTACGGAGATATTTCTCCCGTTCGATTAATGAGTAACGGAATCACAGCATTAGTTTCCATCACTCGTGGTTGCGATAATATGTGTACGTTTTGTGTAGTTCCTTTTACTCGAGGTCGTGAACGTAGTCGTGAACCACAAAGTATCATGGCTGAAATTCAAGATTTGTGGGATAAAGGTTTTAAAGAAATTACACTTTTGGGTCAGAATGTAGATAGTTATCTTTGGTATGGTGGTGGCTTGAAAAAAGATTTTACCAATGCTACCGAAATGCAAAAAGCAACTGCTGTCGATTTTGATCAGTTATTAGAGATGGTGGCCGTTGGTTTTCCGAAGATGAGAATTCGTTTTTCGACTTCAAATCCACAGGACATGCATGAAAGTGTTTTACACGTTATTGCGAAACACTCTAATATATGTAAGCACATTCACCTGCCTGTTCAATCTGGAAGTAATCGTATATTAAAGGAAATGAATCGTTTGCATACGCGTGAAGAATATATGGTTTTGATTGATAAAATTAGAGCTATTATTCCAAACGCATCTATTTCGCAAGATATGATTGCTGGTTTTCCGACAGAAACTGAAGAAGATCATCTAGACACAATGAGTTTGATGAACTATGTAAAGTATAATTTTGGTTATATGTACAGTTATTCCGAACGTCCTGGTACACTAGCGGGAAGAAAAATGGAAGATGATGTTACCGAAGAAGTAAAAGCCAGAAGATTACAAGAAATTGTCGATTTGCAACAAAAACACGCTTGGTTGCGTAGTGAAGAATTCATTGGTCAAACAGTAGAGGTTTTGGTCGAAAAAATGTCGAAAAAATCGACAGAAGAGTTTTCAGGAAGAAACTCGCAAAGCATTACAGTGGTTTTTCCTAAAGAAAATTATAAGATTGGTGATTTTGTGAACGTGAAGATTGAAAGTTGTACCAGTGGCACTTTGAAGGGAATAGCAGTTGGCTTGAGTGGAATGAATTAGTTTTAGCCACGAATTACACAAATTAACACGAATTATTTTGACGTGATATTTCACGAATTTTAAATATAATAAATTACATGGAGTTATATAAACAAGATGAATACTATAAAATCATTGGATTATGTATGGAAGTCCATAGGATTCTTGGTGGTGGGCTTTTAGAAGCTGTTTATAAAGAAGCTCTTGAAATTGAGTTTACAAATCATAACATTCCTTTTCAAAGAGAAAAAGAATTTGTAATTGAATACAAAGAACATACACTTAAAAAGAAATTTTATGCAGATTTTGTAGTTTATAATGAAATCATATTAGAAGTAAAAGCTACAAAGTTATTAATAGATGAAAACATAGCTCAAACTTTAAACTACATGAATATTACGAAAAGTAAATTAGGAATACTTGCTAACTTTTCAAATAAATTGTTACAACACAAAAGAGTTATAGTTTAAAAAATTAGAGTAATAATTAAGTGCAAAAAATTAGTGCAAATTAGTGTAATTCGTGGCTAAAATTATGGAAACAGTACAAAGTATAAAACAACGGTTTGAGATTATTGGGAACGACCCGAAGCTTAATCGTGCAATTGAAAAAGCGATACAAGTAGCTCCTACTGATATTTCAGTATTAGTGGCTGGAGAAAGCGGTGTTGGTAAAGAAAATATTCCAAGAATAATTCATTCTCTTTCGCACAGAAAACACGGCAAATATATTGCTGTAAACTGCGGAGCCATTCCTGAAGGAACTATAGATAGTGAACTTTTTGGTCACGAAAAAGGCGCTTTTACAGGCGCAACGGGAACTCGTGAAGGTTATTTTGAAGTAGCTGATGGCGGAACAATATTCCTTGATGAAGTGGGCGAATTGCCGCTAACGACACAAGTTCGTTTGCTTCGCGTTTTAGAAAATGGCGAATTTATAAAAGTAGGTTCCTCTCAAGTGCAAAAAACCAATGTACGAATTGTGGCTGCAACCAATGTCAATTTATTTGATGCCATCGAAAAAGGAAAATTCCGTGAAGATTTATATTACAGACTAAGTACTGTAGACATCTTATTACCTCCTTTGCGTGACAGAAAAGATGATATTCATTTATTATTTAGGAAATTTGCTGCCGATTTTGCCCATAAATACAAAATGCCTCCTTTAAAATTAGATGACAATGCGGTTTCGGTTTTACAGAAATTTCGTTGGTCAGGAAACATTCGCCAGCTGAGAAATATGGCAGAGCAAATCTCCGTTTTAGAAACAAATCGTGATATTTCGGGTAATACTTTATTGTCTTATTTGCCACAAGAAGGAAGTAATTTACCTTCCGTTATTGGTGGCAAAAAATCAGAAAGCGACTTTTCGACCGAAAGAGATATTTTATACAAAGTGCTTTTTGATATGAAAAGTGATTTGCATGATTTAAAGAAACTGACGTTGGAATTGATGAAAAACGGTTCGGCAAAAGTGCAAGAAATCAACACTAATCTAATTCAAAAAATATACGGTTCTAAAGAAGCAGACAGCGAAATTTCGTTTGAAGAAGAGCCAAGAAACACAGCCTTCAATAATCACAACGAGGAAAATGACTTTGAAGAAAATGAAGACAATTATTTGTTTGCAGAAACAATCGAAGAGGAAGAAGTCTTAAAATTGGAACAAAGAGAAATTGAAATGATTAAAAAATCGTTAGAAAAAAACAAAGGAAAACGCAAAGCTGCTGCCGACGAATTGGGTATTTCAGAAAGGACTTTATACAGAAAAATAAAACAATTTGATCTTTAATTGATAATGAATAATTGACAATTGATAATTATTTGAATACCTTTGACACGAGCGCTTGTTGAATTGGCAAAGCAATTTTTAAAATAAAAATGAATAAAATAAAACATATATTCTTACTTTTTCCTTTTTTTTTACTTCAATCTTGTTCAGTTTACAACTTTACTGGAACAGGAAAAATTGATGCCAAAACTTTTCAAGTAGGTTATTTTCAAAATATTTCAGAATTAATAGAACCCGGAATAGATAGAGATTTCACACGTCGTTTACAAGATTTAATTCAAAATCAAACGAATTTAAATTTAACATCAACCGATGGTGATTTAGTTTATGAAGGCGAAATTGTAGATTACAGAATTAGCCCAATGACTGCAACAGCCGATTTAACAGCAGCGCAAAGTAGATTATCAATAACTATCAACCTTAAATTTTCAAACAAAAAGAGACCAGAGGAAGATTTCGAAAAACGTTTCACTTTTTATGATGATTATGATGGTAATAATCTGCCAACAGGAGCGCAACTAAAAAAATCTCTAGACTTGATTTTCGAACGTATATCGCAAGATATGTTTAACGCTACATTAGCAAAATGGTAATCTATGTATTAGATTAAAATCTGAAAATGAACGTAACAGAATACACCTATCTAATTAACAAACCCGATGCCGTCAATGATAGGCAAATCATTGCTTTAGAACAAATTCTATATGATTTTCCTTATTTTCAAAGCGCAAGAAGTTTGCATTTAAAAGGTTTGTACAAGCAAGATAGTTTCAAATATAATTCTGAATTAAAAAATACCGCAGCATTTACAACAGATAGATCAATTTTATTTGATTTAATTACTTCCGAAAATTTTACAGGAATTCAAAAAGGTTATTTCGAAGAAAAAGAAGCCCAAATTCTCGACATAACTGTTGTAGATAGTACAATTATAGAAATTGTTGGTATTGAAACTACAGAAGTGAGCAAACTCGAAAAATCGATTATCTCATCAATAATCGAATCCAATCAAGATATTAAAGAAGAAATAATTCTAGAAGAAATTGAAAAAATAACCGTTGAAGAAAAATTAGAAATAGGAAAACCTTTAACATTTAACAATTCTGAAACACACTCGTTTCAAGAATGGTTGCAATTAGCTAAAATAAAACCAATAGTTAGAGAAGAAAACATTATTGAAGAAAATAATTTATCTTCAAAATTAGATATTATTGACAAATTTATAGAAGCAAACCCTAAAATTTCGCCAGTCAAAAAAGATGACTTAGCTCCTGTTATTGCTATAAAAACAGAAGATAATTCTTATTTAATGACCGAAACTTTAGCCAAGGTTTATTTAGAACAAAAAAAATATAGCAAAGCAATTCAGGCATATGAAATATTAATTTTGAAATATCCAGAAAAAATTACTTTCTTTGCAGACCGAATTTCGGATATAAAAATGTTACAACAAAATAATAATAGTTAAACAATGAGCACATTTACAATTTTTTTAGTCTTAATAACAATAGTTTGTTTCTTACTTATCGTAGTTATCATGGTTCAAAACCCTAAAGGTGGTGGATTATCTTCTTCATTAGGAGGTTCAACTCAAATGGGTGGAGTACAAAAAACAACAGATTTTTTAGATAAAAGCACTTGGTATCTTGGAGCAGCACTTATTGTATTAATTTTAATGTCTAGTTTAAGTTTTAATGGAGAAAACAGCGACACTGGTTCAAAAATAATTGATGACAGTAGTGTTACTTCTCCAGCAATTCCTACTGCACCACAAGCAACTCCAGCAGCTGCAAAAACAGAAACAAAACCAACTGAAACACCAGCTACTTCTGAAGCTGCGAAACCAGTAACAGAAGAAACTAAAAAATAGTTTCTTACGAAATACAAAATCAAAATGCCAGCCTGTCAATGCTGGCATTTTTTATAAGAAAAATTGTCAGTTTTAATCACTTGGCATAATTTCTGAAAAGACAATAACATCATTAAAATAAAACAAACATAAATTATTATGGCATTAAATATTAAACCACTTTCAGACAGAGTTCTAATAGAACCAGTAGCTGCTGAGACAAAAACGGCTTCAGGAATTTTCATTCCAGATACTGCCAAAGAAAAACCACAAAAAGGAACTGTAGTTGCAGTAGGAAACGGCAAAAAAGACGAGCCACTTACAGTAAAAGTTGGAGATTCTGTACTTTACGGAAAATATGCAGGCACCGAATTAAAATTAGAAGGAAAAGATTATTTGATAATGAGAGAAGAGGACATTTTAGCAATTGTCTAAAGTCAAATAAACCAATAAATAAACAACAAAATGGCAAAAGATATAAAATTTGATATAGAAGCACGTGACGGATTAAAACGTGGTGTAGATGCATTAGCAAATGCAGTAAAAGTAACACTTGGACCAAAAGGACGTAATGTTATCATTGGAAAATCATTCGGTGGACCAACAGTTACTAAAGATGGAGTTACCGTTGCAAAAGAAATAGAATTGAAAGACCCATTAGAAAATATGGGCGCACAAATGGTAAAAGAAGTGGCTTCTAAAACCAACGATTTAGCTGGAGACGGAACTACAACCGCAACAGTTTTAGCACAAGCCATTGTAAAAGAAGGATTAAAAAATGTAGCTGCTGGAGCAAATCCGATGGATTTGAAAAGAGGAATTGACAAAGCTGTTGAAGCTATTGTTGCTGATTTGACAAAACAAGCCAAAGTTGTTGGAAGTGATTCGGAAAAAATAAAACAAATTGCCTCAATTTCTGCTAATAATGACGAAGTAATTGGAGAATTAATCGCTAATGCTTTCGCAAAAGTTGGAAAAGAAGGAGTTATCACAGTAGAAGAAGCAAAAGGAACAGATACTTATGTAGATGTTGTAGAAGGAATGCAGTTTGACAGAGGATATCTTTCTCCATATTTTGTTACCAATCCAGAAAAAATGGATGCAGAATTAGAAAGTCCATACATCCTTTTGTATGACAAAAAAGTTTCTTCTCTAAAAGAATTATTACCAGTTCTTGAGCCAGTAGCACAATCCGGAAAGCCTTTATTAATTATTGCCGAAGATGTAGATGGTGAAGCATTATCAACATTGGTAGTAAATAAATTACGTGGCGCATTAAAAATTGCTGCTGTTAAAGCTCCAGGTTTTGGTGACAGAAGAAAAGCAATGCTTGAAGATATCGCAATATTAACTGGTGGAACTGTAATTTCAGAAGAAAGTGGCTAT
>NZ_JBDTQE010000074.1:0-12633 GCF_039932285.1 Flavobacterium sp. | reverse complement strand
CTTTTAAATAATAAGTATTTTATTATTTACGTCAGTAATCGCTGCGGTTTCTCGCACAGGTTATTTGGGAGGGCAATTAGTTTATCAACATGGTGCAGGGGTAGAATTGGCATTGCCAAATTTTGATGAGAATGAAAGTGGTTCAAATCCTTAAATAATAATTGATTAAAATAATTAGCAATGCGAATTTTAATAGTAGAAGATGAATCGGCCATATCAGGTTTTTTAAAAGAGGGACTTGAAGAAGAAGGTTTTGCTGTAGACGTTGCTGATAATGGAAGAAAAGGTTTAGAATTAGCCCTTGATTTTGTTAACGAATATGATGTGATGCTTCTCGACTGGATGCTTCCTGGTGTGAGTGGAATAGAAATTTGCAGAAGTGTTAGAAAAGTAAACCAACAAGTGCCCATTATTTTTTTAACTGCAAAAGATACGGTAGATGATACCGTTTTTGGATTAGAAATTGGTGCTAATGACTATTTAAAAAAACCATTTGCTTTTGAAGAATTGTTAGCAAGAATTAGAGTTTTAATGCGAAACAAAACAGGTGAACAATCACTATTTATAGTTGGTAACGTTCAAATGGATATTGATGCACATCAAGTAACTAAAGACGGAAAACAAGTTATATTAACTCAGAAAGAGTTTGGATTATTAGAATTATTACTTCGTAGTAAAGGAAAAGTATGTCGCCGTTCAAGAATTATGGAAAAAATATGGGATATTCATTTTGATAAAGACACTGCGGTAATTGATGTTTTTATTAATGGACTACGAAAAAAATTAGATATAGATAATAAGCAATCAATGATACAAACTATTAGAGGTGTTGGATATAGGATTAACGAAGACCAATGAAATTAAGTTTTAAAAAACGAATAGCCACTTATAATTTATTTGCGATTGCTACACTAACAGCTATCGCTTTTATTGTTATTTATTCTGTAGTATATTATACTTCCTATAAGCATTTAGATGACGATATTACTACAGAAAAAAAGGAAGTTTTTGCTAATTTAGATTGGAATGATGACCAAATCATAATGAATAAAATGTCTGAGTGGGAAGAAGCAGAACACAATCAAATAGAAGTAAATCCAACATTTATACAAATAGTCGATTTAAATGGAAATACCCTATTCAAATCGATCAATTTACAAGAAAATCACTTTCTTTTTAACCCAAAAAACACAGCAACTGTTTTTTATAATGCAACCATCAACAAGCAAAAAATTAGACAAGGTCAATTCCCTGTTTTTAACAATAATCATAAAATAATCGGACAATTAACAATAGGAGTTTCACAACAAGAATCCTACAATGTTTTACATAACTTACTGATAGTTTTAATTTTAACTTACATTACTATTCTATTCATTTTATATTTTATTATGTCATTTGTAGCTTCCAAAGCTATTGCACCAATACATCAATTGATACATTCAGCATCAAAAATTAATTATACCAACATTAATTCTCGATTGCCATTGCCCGAAAATCAAGACGAAATACACCAATTAGCAACTACCATAAATCAGCTTTTAAACAGATTAGAAAATAGTTTTTACCAACAAAAACAATTTACATCTGATGCTTCCCACGAAATGCAAACCCCTTTGGCGGCAATTAAAGGAATTATAGAAGTACTTTTAAGAAAACCGCGAACAGCTGAACAATATGAAGTAAAAATGAAAGAAGTGTTGCGACAAACCAATAGATTGTCACAATTACACGATCAATTACTTCAGTTAGCACGATTAGAATCTAGTGTGTTAAAAGCAAATTATGAACAAATTGTGTTACAAACAATAATCGAAAAAAGTGTCCAAAATCACGAAATACTCAGAGTTAGAAATAGCATTCACATCAACAATATTATTCCTAATGAAGTTTTGGTTTTAGCTGATCCACTTTTATTGGAAATGATTTTAGATAACCTAATTTCTAATGCCATTAAATACAATAAAACAGAAGGTACTGTTTATATTTCTTGGAATTCAGAAGATAAAACACTATCCGTTACAGACGAAGGTATTGGAATTGAAGCCGATAAATTGCCCTTACTTTTCAATAGATTTTATAGGGTAGACGACTCCAGAAATTCTCAAATACCTGGAAACGGAATCGGCCTTTCTATTGCAAAAAGATTGTGTGAGGTACAAAACATATTACTTATTGTAAAAAGTATAATACATCAAGGTACTACATTTCAATTGCAATTTCCTTCCTAAAAACTTTAGCTGAATTTAAGATTTTACTTAGATAGGTAAAAGACAACTAGCTTGACCTTTACACTATTAAAAACTTAAAAACAGTTATATAATGAAAACACAAATTTTAACCTTCGCATTACTTGTTGCTACGCTAAGTTTTACATCTTGTAAAAATAATGAAGCGCCACAGGCAGAAACTGCTGTAACTACAACTCAGGCAGAACCAACTACGCAAGTTCAAGACACAACAGCAAAAGCTACTACAAAAACTTCTGAGAAAGAAGAAAATGAAGCAAATGAAAAAAACGATAAAGACTAATCCCAACATTTAAAAAAATAAAGAAATTATGAAATTAATAAATCGCGAATATCCAGAAAATAAACTTTTTAGCATTACTAAAAAAAAGGTTATTCTATTAAGTCTTGCTCTAATTCTCGGTCTTTCTTTACAATCTTGTAAAAACTCAAATGAGAATAGTGGGGAAATGAAAAATCCAACAGATGTAAGTACCACAGAAAAAAAATCAACCGAAACAGAAACAATGTCTGTAGCTGATGCAAAAGCCAAAACAGCTGTCAACTTGCAAGATGCATTTAATGGTGAGTCTAATGCAACAGCTCGTTATGCTGCCTTTTCTAAAAAAGCCAATGAGGAAGGTTTTAAAGAAATTGCATTATTATTCAAGGCAGCATCTTTAGCCGAAAAAATACACGCTAACAATCACAAAGCGGTTTTAGAAGAAATGGGAGTTCTAGTAAAACCAGCAACTATCGATGTTAAAGTACAATCTACTAAAGAAAACTTAGAGTTTGCTATTAAAGGTGAAACTTATGAAGCCACCACGATGTATCCTAACTTTCTTAAAGATGCCAACGTGGCAGGAAATCAACTAGCTTTAATTAGTTTAAATTATGCTTATAAAACTGAAAAAAAGCATAAAGAATTTTATGAACTTGCATTAGCGGCTTTAAACAGCAAGACGACAAATACCTTAGCTTCTACTTATTTTGTATGTCCAACATGTGGAAATACTTATGATACAAAAGCTCCAAAACGTTGTGGAATTTCTATGACTAGCGGAGAAAAATTCATTAAAATTAATTCACTTTAAAATTTAGAAATAATGGATCAAACGCACTTACACTTACTCATCACTCATCTTCCCATATTTGGTTCGCTTTTAGGCACTTTAGTTTTAGGATACGGAATTTTTAAAAAAAGTAGTACTACACTAATTGCAGCGCACTATATGCTTATCATTTCAGCATTCGGAGCAATAATTGCCTATCTTACTGGCGAAGGTGCCGAAGAAACAGTTGAAAATATACAAGGCGTTTCAGAAAATGTGATTGATCAGCACGCAGATTTTGCAATGTATGCACTCATTGCATTAATTGTGGTTGGAATTGCCTCTTTAATTTCCATCTATTTTGAAAATACTAAAAATTCATTAGTAAAATCAGCAACAACAGTAACCTTATTTTTAGCTGTTATCAGTTTTGCTTTAGTAGCTCGAACAGGTTATCTTGGAGGTCAAATAAGACATACAGAAATTTCATCAAATACTGCTCAAAACACAATTGAACAAGGAGGTAATCAAGATGGTGAAGAAAATGATGACGATTAATTGCAATGAATTCATAACATAAATCAAGATAAAGACAAAAGCGATTCCAGTTGAATCGCTTTTATTTTATTTAAAATTCATAATCATATTTGTAATCATAGCCATTTACAATAGTGTTAGTCATTTATTTCATTCTTTTAATTTAACAAAATTAATATAAAAGCTTTGATATTCAAATAAATACAAGTAACTACTGGTGATGGTTTCTTTTGCCAGATTGCGAGTAAAGTGGTAACTTCATGGCTATTTATTGCCCAATCTTCGGTAAATATTGTAAATGCTTAAACCTTCAAATATTGTATTGGCAAATAAAACTTTTTTTTAAGAACGTGGTTTAGACAATCCTCGGTCGTACATAATAATACTTCCAGCCACAGCAACGTTTAAACTCTTTTCTGATTTAAATTTTACTAAATAATGGCATTTATCCATTGCTTTTCTAGACAAGCCATGGTCTTCTGCACCCAATAAATACACACAACGTCTCGGATGTTCAAAGGTTTCTAAATCTGATGCATTTTCATCTAATTCGACACCAACCAATCGGGCTCCTTTGGGTAAGTTATCAAAAAAAACTTCAAAAGTATCGTAATGAAAATAAGGAATTGATTTTACAGCATCATGCGTATCACAAGCTTGTTTGGCATATCGATTACCGATAGTAAATATAAAAGTAGCACCTAAATTTTGGGCCGTTCTCCACAAAACACCCAAATTTTCGGGCGTTTTGCCATTTTGTATTCCAATGCCAAAGTATTCGTTTATAAAGTTATCATTCATAAAAGCAAAAATACAAACTGTACCTACATAAATCAATTTTTTATTGAGCGTAAAGGAAGACCCAATATTGGTGTTTTTTTTATTATTTTTAATAAAAAAACTCCAAAATCATGAAATCTGGAGTTGGTTTATTAGAATGGTATAAATTAAAAAAAGGTTGCCTTACATAGAGCTTGCTTAATAAGTTATTATGGTTTGCTCTATCTTTTTAATTAACATTTCTTCTTGTTGAAGCGCTTGAAGCTTAAGTTGGTGCTTTGCTTGTAAATGTAAACCATTTTTCTCAATAGCCATTTCTGCTTTCCTTTTTATCATATACAATACCATATCTTTCTCTTTTGATGATTCTTTAGCTTTAGTTTCTAAAAAACGAACTAGACTTAAAGCAGTCATAGCTGCTTCGTATTTTTTTTCAATTGATTTTAGCTTCTTTTCTACAATCATCTGCTTGTGTTTGTTAATCAGTCTTTGCTGTTCAAAAACCTTTTTCCTTTTTACTTCTTGAATTTTTATATGCAGAAAATCTTCTGATTTTTTATCCAATTGTTGTACAAAAAGAAGTAAAACAGCTAATTGCTGCTTGGCAGCGAGTGGAATGTCTCTTCTTCCTGTTTCGTACAAAGCCCATTGAACTCTGCTAATGCCTAATATCATGGCTATTTCCTCTTGTGATAAACCGAGCACAGGGTTGTTACAGTAATATCTCGTTTCATTTGTAACTTTTTTTTAAAAATTATTTTTTTGTTACAAACAACGTAACTTTTTTTTCAAAACAAAATTTTTTTTTGTTACAAAAATTGTTGCATTATTATTTATTTAAAACAAATTGCAACAGCTTAAAAAAGTAAAAATATAATCTAGTTCGCAAAAGGCATCCTCCTTTATTTTTTTTAAAATGAAAAAGAAAAACAAATCTCCCTTATTTTAACTTAAAAAATTTAAAATTTCATTTATGAAAAAACAGGTATTTATACCCTTTTTATTTACAGTATTTATTTATAATTTTACGCATATTTTTTAGAAATTAAACCTCTTTTTCTATGGAAATTATCACTGCTTATGATATTATTAATACTGTTCTTGCAGGCGGTTTGCTTGGTGTTCTAGGACAAGGTATTAGAATGGCAATTGGTTTAAAAAAAATATCCGATTTAAATCAGAGTACCACAACTAACGGATTTACCCAAATAAATATGGCTCGATTGTCGCTTAGTTTATTTATAGGTTTTGTAGCTGGCGCTTTGTATTTGTTAATGAATAGTGATTCCGATACTGTTTTTAATAAAAGTTACATCTTCTCTATTGTTGCGGCAGGATATTCTGGAGCCGATTTTATCGAAGGATTATTTAGCACCCAAATTTCTAAGATGGGTGCTATTGTATATAAAAAACCAGAAACTACTTTTACAACCCCAAATAATAGCCCAACACAAACAAATACTTTTCCTAATAATGAGCAAGACAATAATCCTGCTTAATATTTAGTTTGTAGTCCTGTTTGAAATATTAATTTATTATGTAATAAGCCAGTTAGCCGAAAAGGGAATTTATAGAGTAGGTAAATTTTAAAATTAGAAATTATGGAAAATCAAGTTTATGAAATTGAAAATAAAAGTAAAGAAATCAAACTTACAGTTACAGTTACAACTCCAGGAATTGCTACTACAGAAGTAAAATTATTTCTTTCTGATGGTTCGATTATAAATAAAGGACACTCTACAAATGGTGCAGGATTAATAAGTGAGGTTAGTATTGGTATAGACACTATTCTAAACAACTCAACAATAAAAATTGAAACATATGTTCAGCTGTCTAAAATTCCTAAATCAGCTTGGGAAAGTTGTTATAATAATTTACAAATTCATTTTTATCTAAATGGAGGAAAAGGAAATCAAGTTATTTCATTTGAATTACTTCCAAATGAAAAAAATAAAAGCTCTAATGGTGAACTTATATCTGGAATAAAAAGAATCGACCTAATAAATATTTAATTATGAAAAAGTTAATTTTAGTGTTTTTAGTATTAGTGTGCTTTAATTCATTACAAGCACAAACATTCAATTATGAAAATTTAAAGACTCCTGATTCTCCTGGATTTCAAATTCTGGATGTTGCTCCTACTTCAATTGAAAAACCTATAAACCCTAAAGCTTTAGGCATTACGCTTTTAAGTTTGTCTAATAATGGAAACATTATACCCAAAAATTTTGCCTTAGAATTTTCACCTTATTGGTATTTCAAGGATAGTAGAGCTACCATACATCGTTATCTAAATATTGAAGATGAAGATAAACATAAAAACAACTTTTCAGGTATCTTAAATAAATTAAGTGTATCAATGGCTTCCGTTTATAATGATACAACGAGTGCTAGCCTATTAAAAAAAACTAACTATTTATCTTTTGGTATCAGAACGAATCTTTTTACCTACAGAAATTCTGAGCAGAATAGAAAACTACAGTTGTCCTTAAAAAATTATTCAAATAGATTCTGGAATTTAAAACCCAAAAAAATATCCACCGATTCTCTAGATTCAATACAAAGAAGAAAAAAAACTGAAGAAATAAATATCAAAAAAATAATTTCTGAAGAAAAAGATGATGTTAAAAGAAATCTGTTCATCGACTCATTAGAAAAAACGATTAAGGAAATAGTAGAAATTGAAACTTTAAAAAATGAAATTCAAAAACAATCAAATGATCTTATTCTCGAAACCATTAAAGAAGATGATTCTATTAATGCTTATATAAAAGAATTAGATGATCTTCCATTAATTCAAATAGATGGTGCTTTTGCTTATAGTGAAGCATTTCCAGATAATTCTACTGCAAATAGAAGATTTAATAGAAGTGGGATATGGATAAATGCCTCTTTAAAGCTTTTTAGTGTTAATAAGGAAAAATTAAATCATAATTTATCAGCTATTTTTTTAGGTAAATATATTAGTGATAATGTATTAACTGATGATGTAAATAATCTATTTGAGCGTAAAAATGCTCTCGATTTTGGAGTGAAAATCGATTATACTGTTAAAGATTTTTCATTATCCTTCGAGCATATAAATAGAAGTTATTCAAATTCTACCATTGCTAATAGTAATAGAAATGTATTTGTAGCTCAATATAAAATAAGTAATGGAGTTTATTTTACGGGTAGTTATGGTAAGAATTTCGGAGATATTAATAACTTATTCACTCTTTTTGGAATAAACTATGGATTTGGAAATTCAGAATTAAAAATTTAGAATTAAAAAAAGTAGAAACATCCATTAGTGAAAATTTACATGACTTCATAAAATATAAAAAAGGACAAAATAAAGTTCATAAACATAAAACTAATTATTATATGCCAATTTAAATCCTTTTAATTGTTTCTCTAATAAACCAAATTTTTCACACGACTATTGACAAAACAAATTTCTAGTTTATACAAATAACACACTTTATAAACAAAAAGTCAGTAAGAATGCACTTACTGACTTTTTTTATTTATCATTTTTGTGATTATGGTTTTGCCATAAAATCATAGATTGCAAAGAAATTTTGTCCTGTTAAACTTGTGTTTAATAAGAAAGTAGGATTAGGCAATACACAAGGAGCTATATTTGTATTGTTAGATATGATGTTAGATGAACTACCTACCACCCATCTTCTACCACAACAATTGTCGAAATGAAATCCTAACTCTTTCATAGTCCATGTTGCATTGGCCGTTAGGTTTTTATATGAATATTTTGCAATGTAATTTCCACCAGTAGATAAATATTCGAAAATATCTCCCGTAGTTGGAGGACAAACAGCATTCGTAGTTCCTGAAATAGCTTGAAAATTATTACCCACAACAGTTAGTCCGTTGTATTGTGGCACAACACCTATAGGTGCAAATGCAGTTGCTGCTCCACTAGGAACATTTACTTTCATGAGTTGTGAAGTCCCTTCTTGAATAGCCACAAACAATCCAGTAGTTCCAAAATTTTCTATATCTTGTAAATAAACTGAGGTAACTGCAACTATACTAGCATTTCCAGTTGAAATTTGTACTTTAAGTAGCCTTTTGGGAAAATTAGAGTTTACTCCAGTTACTGCCCAAGCATAATCTACTATCCCTGGCATATCACAAATTCCAGTTACGCCAGTTACTGGAGTTGCTCCTATTTTTATGGCTGAGGCAAAATTATAGCCCACTGGCGTACTACAAAGGTCTACTTTATAAATATAAGAGGTTAAACCCGCAGGGACAGGCGTTCCAAAACCCCCAGATAGCACTAATGCATACGTTGATGGACAGGCAGCAACAGATCTTGAGGTTTGCTGTTTTTGAATACTTTGAGAGTTTGCTTCCTCAACTTCTGACTTCTGACAAGATATAAAAGTCATTCCGAAAATACTTGTTGCTATGAACAAGACTAATTTTACTTTTTTCATTTTTAATTGATTTAATTGATTATATAATTATTCATAACTTATTGTTATAAAAACAATTAACACTACAAACTTACCTATCCTGTCATATTGATAAAAGGGGCATTTTCCCCTAAATGGTTTTAATTACATCCAACAGTTTTAATTTAAAATTGAAAGTATGTTAATTGTTAAATAAAATACTACGGTTTTTCTGCATGAATTGTTAAATTTTTAATTTGCTTAAAAAAGGAAGTGGTATTTATTTGAAAAAACAGTTGGAAATATTGTTATTCCTTAAATTACAGAAAACCATAAAATATATGTTTTATGATTTTTAAATTTTAAAAAAACAGGTAGAAATACCTATAAGTTATCATTGCTAAAGTTAGTTTTAAATAGTAAGTTTGGTTACTTAATATTTTTTACAAAACAAGAATGACGATTCAACAGTATATCGACAAAATAAATATCCTTTACAAAACCGGAAACGCAAGAGAACATTCGTATCGTGGCGATTTACAAAACGTAATAATGGCTATTTTGCCCCATGTTTTAGTAACTAACGAACCGGCTCGTGTGGCTTGTGGTGCACCCGATTATGTGCTAACCCAAAAAGATATTCCTGTAGGATATATCGAAGCCAAAGATATTGGGGTCGACTTAAAAGACAAAAAACTAAAAGAACAATTTGACCGATACAAAGCTGGTTTAACCAATCTTATTTTTACCGATTATCTAGACTTTCATTTTTATAAAGATGGCGAATTTGTAACCAAAATTGCCATTGCTAAAATAGAAAATGGAGCAATAGTTCCCATTCCTGAAAATTTCGAACAGTTTACCAATCTTATCAAAAATTTTGCGCAAACTATTTCGCAAACCATCAAGTCGCCTACAAAATTGGCACAAATGATGGCAGGAAAAGCAAAACTGATGGCAGACGTTATCGAAAAATCATTAAATAACGATGACGAAAACGGTATTCGCTCCAGTATAAAAAGTCAGATGTTGTCGTTTCAGCAAATGCTAATTCATGATATTGATAACAAATCATTTGCCGATATTTATTCCCAAACAATTGCCTACGGAATGTTTGCCGCTCGTTACCACGACCCAACATTACCTACATTTTCGCGAGAAGAAGCCGCTTCGCTAATCCCGAAAAGCAATCCGTTTTTGCGAAAATTGTTTCAAGATATTGCTGGTTATGATCTCGACAACCGTTTGGTTTGGATTGTAGAAGAACTAGTTTCTATATTCCTTGCGAGTGATGTGGCGCAGATTATGAAAAACTTTGGCAAAAGCACCAAGCAAGAAGATCCAGTAGTTCATTTTTACGAAACTTTTCTTGGTGAATACAACCCAGCGCTCAGAAAAGCACGAGGCGTTTGGTACACACCACAACCAGTTGTAAATTTTATAGTGCGTGCTGTAGATGATATCCTGAAAACCGAATTCAATCTTAAAGAAGGCTTAGCCGACACCAGCAAAATAAAAATTAAGAAAAAAGCCGTTACCCAAACCAAAGGTAAAGATGCCAAACTAAAAGAAGTAGAAACCGAAGTCGAAGTACACAAAGTACAAATTCTGGATCCAGCCACAGGAACTGGAACATTCTTGGCAGAAGTTGTAAGACACATTCACAAAAAATTTGAAGGACAACAAGGCATTTGGAGCAAGTATGTAACCAACGATTTAATCCCACGATTGAATGGTTTCGAGTTATTGATGGCATCCTACGCCATGGCACATCTCAAAATGGACATGCTACTGACTGAAACTGGCTACAAACCCACAGATGACCAACGTTTTAGAATTTTCTTAACCAACAGTCTCGAAGAAGCGCATCCCGACACACAAACCCTTTTTAGCTCTTGGTTAAGTGACGAAGCCGACCAAGCCAACGCCATAAAACGCGATGCACCAGTAATGGTGGTTATGGGAAATCCGCCGTATAGTGTGAGTAGTTCTAACAAAAGTGAATGGATTCAAAATTTAATTAAAGATTATAAAAAAGATTTAAACGAAAGAAAAATTAATCTTGACGATGATTATATAAAGTTTACACGTTTTGGACAACATTTTATAGATAAAAACGGAAGCGGAATTTTAGCTTATATTTCTAACAATAGCTTTATTGACGGAATAACACACCGACAAATGCGAAAACATTTATTAGAAAGTTTCGACAAAATTTACATTTTAGATTTGCATGGAAACGCTAAGAAAAAAGAAGTTTCTCCAGATGGTTCTGTTGACCAAAATGTATTTGACATTATGCAAGGTGTTTCTATAAATATTTTTGTGAAAACAGGAAATAAGAAGATAAATGAACTTGGAGAAGTTTTTCATTATGATTTGTATGGAAAAAGAGATTTTAAATATCATTTTCTTGAAGAAAACATTGATAAACTCGATTGGAAAAACCTAAAATTTGAAAAGCCAAATTACTTTTTTACAAATAAAAATTTTGAAGGAATTTCAGATTATGAAAAAGGTTTTAAAATTGATGGATTAATACAAAAGTATGTTTCGGGTTTTCAAACGAAAAGAGACAAAACAACAATAAACTTTAGTAAAAAAGAATTATTAGAGATAAAGAATACTTTTGAGAATTTTGAAATATCTGAAATACGTAATAAACTAAAATTACCTGATGATGGTAGAGATTGGACAATTGAATGGGCAAAAAAAGATTTAATTTCAAACAATCCGATTATAACTAAAATAATGTATCGACCATTTGATGAAAGATTTACATTCTATACAGGAAAATCTAAAGGTTTTATTGCTTATCCAAGAGATGAAATGTTTTCACATTTAAATAAATTTGAAAATTTTTCTATTATTACTTGTAGACAACAATCAACATTTGATTTTCAACATATATTTATAAGCCGTCTAGTTTCAGATATGTGCAATATATCATCACAAACAAAAGAAACAGGTTACATTTTCCCACTCTACTTATATCCAGAAACCACAACGCAAACCAGTTTATTAGACGATACTTCGACAAGCTCAGCACAAGATCGTCGTGTTCCTAATCTTAATATGGAAATTGTAAACGAAATGGCTAAAAAATTGGGGATTGGTTTTGTTGCCGAGAAAGAAGACCAGACAGGTTTTAAAAACCTGTCTGGTCTCAAAAACTTCGCGCCTATCGATATTCTCGATTATATTTATGCCGTGTTGCATTCGCCAAGTTATAGAGAAAAATACAAGGAGTTTTTAAAGATCGATTTTCCACGAGTTCCGTATCCAAAAACCCTCGAAGAGTTTGAAACTCTTCGAGGGTTAGGTTCGCAATTACGCCAAATTCATTTGCTAGAAAGCGAAGTGGTAGAAAAGTACATTACACAATATCCTGAAGATGGTGATAATGTAGTAGGCAAACCACGATTAGACCTGACAGGTTTCGAAAACCTGTCAGGTCTGGGTAATGTTTATATTAACGAAACGCAATATTTTGCAAACGTTCCCGAAGTCGCCTGGAATTTCTACATCGGTGGTTACCAACCCGCTCAAAAATGGCTCAAAGACCGCAAAGAAAGAGAATTGAGTTATGAAGATATTCGTCATTATCAAAAAATAATTGTAGCACTTACC
>NZ_JBDTQE010000073.1:0-12664 GCF_039932285.1 Flavobacterium sp. | reverse complement strand
GGTATCTTTATGGTAACAAGAATGAATTTCATTTTCGATTTAACGCCATATGTTCAGGATATTATTGCAATTGTTGGAGCAGTTACCGCTATTGTGGCCGCATCTATTGGTTTGGTTCAGAACGATATTAAAAAAGTATTGGCTTATTCTACCGTTTCACAATTGGGATTAATGTTTTTAGCATTGGGATTTGGTGCTTATGAAGTAGCCGTTTTTCACGTTATCACGCACGCATTCTTCAAAGCTTGTTTGTTCTTAGGTTCAGGTTCGGTAATTCACGCTTTGCACGGAGAACAAGATATGCGCAAAATGGGTGGATTAAGAAAAGCAATGCCCATTACATTTTGGACGATGATGATTTCGACTTTAGCTATTTCCGGAATATTTCCATTCGCAGGATTCTGGTCTAAAGATGAAATTTTAATGACCGCTTTCCACGGAAATATGATTCTTTGGGTTATTGGTTCGATTGCATCTATCATGACAGCATTTTATATGTTTAGATTAATGTATTTGACATTCTTTAAGGAATTTAGAGGAACTGATGAGCAAAAACATCATTTGCACGAAAGTCCAAGTTTAATTACTATTCCATTAATAATTTTAGCATTTTTAGCTGCTATTGGAGGACTTATTAGTTTACCAGGAAACAGTTGGTTGAATCATTATTTAGCACCATTATTTGGCAAAGTTGGACTTGAAGAACATCATGTAGAAGGAACTGCTTATATGTTAATGGCTATTGCAACTGTTGGGGCTTTAGTTGGAATTGGAATTGCTTATTCTAAATACATCAAACAAAATCAAGTTCCTGAAGAAGATTCAGAAATTACAGGTGTTGCTAAAGTTTTATACAACAAATATTATGTAGATGAAATATACGAAGCGGTTATTGTAAACCCATTATATAAATTGTCACATTTCTTCAGAAAATATGTTGAGACATTAGTTTCTGGATTTGTTTTCGGTTTAGGAAAAATAACAAACGAAATTGGAAATCAAGGAAAATTAATTCAAAACGGAAGCATAGGATTGTATCTTTTTGCATTTGTATTAGGCGTTTCTTCGATTTTAATTTATTTATTTTTAGTTTAATAATTACACACAATGAACGTATCATTTATACTCATATTTTTATTATTCGGTGCTGTGGCAACTTATTTTGCTGGAGATAAACTGGCTAAAACAGTAGCTCTATTTTTTAGTTTAGGTTCAATAGTTGCATCAATATTTATATTAAATAACTACAATCACGGAATTGATTCTAATTTTATGGCCAATTGGATTTCTAATCCTAACTTATATGTTGCTTTAAAAGTTGACGGATTGTCATTAGCTATGTTGCTTCTTACAAATGTTTTAACAACAATAATTATTTTCTCTTCTTTTGGAAATGAATACAAAAACAGCAAAAACTTCTATGCATTGGTGTTGTTTATGTCATTTGCTATGGTGGGAACATTTTTAGCTGCCGATGCTTTCTTGTATTACATTTTTTGGGAATTGTCATTAATACCAATTTATTTCATTGCGCTTATTTGGGGCAATGGTGATGCTGAAGAACGTAAGAAAGCAGTAATTAAATTCTTCATTTATACTTTAGCAGGATCGTTATTTATGTTGATAGCCTTTATGTATTTGTTCCAAAAAGCAGGAAGTTTGTTGATTGACGATTTATACGCCGTGCATTTAACTAATCAAGAGCAATTTTGGATCTTCTTGGCTTTATTTTTGGCTTATGCAATCAAAATTCCAATTATTCCTTTTCATACTTGGCAAGCAAATGTTTATCAAAAATCACCAACTGTTGGGACGATGTTGCTTTCAGGAATTATGCTAAAAATGGGATTATATAGTGTCATTCGTTGGCAATTACCAATAGCTCCTTTCGCAGCAAAAACATATATGACAATTCTTATTTCATTAAGCGTTGCAGGTGTGGTTTATGGTTCGATAGTGGCTTTGAAACAAAAAAATATTAAAAAATTATTAGCTTATTCATCTCTTGCTCACGTTGGATTAATCGCTGCTGGAGCTTACACATTAACCTTAGATGGTTTGCGTGGTGCCGTTTTACAAATGATTGCTCACGGATTTGTAGTTGTTGGTCTTTTCTTTGCTGCCGAAGTTATAGAAAGACGTTTCAATACACAAGAAATAGCGGAAATGGGCGGTATCAGAATTCAAGACAATAAATTTGCTTCGATGTTTATGATTGTTATGTTGGCTTCGGTTGCATTACCTGGAACTTTTAATTTTGTTGGAGAATTTACTTTACTATACAGTTTATACAGTGCTAATATTTGGTTTGCAATTATTGCAGGAACAACGATTATATTAGGAGCGGTTTATATGCTAAAAATGTTTCAACATGTGATGTTGGGAGAGGCTAACGCAAAAACTTTCAAATCGATAACGCTAAATGAATCCATAGTTTTTGTGGTTATAATTGCGGTATTGTTATTTTTTGGATTGTTTTCAAAATCAATCACAGATTTGATTACACCTTCTTTGCAGGAAATTGTTTTTAAAATTAAT
This sequence comes from Flavobacterium sp., assembly GCF_039932285.1. Taxonomy (GTDB): domain Bacteria; phylum Bacteroidota; class Bacteroidia; order Flavobacteriales; family Flavobacteriaceae; genus Flavobacterium. Next base: position 10,126 of record NZ_JBDTQE010000073.1, on the reverse strand, counting down.
AAAATTTAGAGTTCAGATTTTTTTGAATTTAATAATATAAAAAAAGAAATATAAAGAATGAATACTCTTATATACATATCAGGATTGGGAATATTGTCGCTTCTTGCAGAAATTTTTAATGCGAGAAAAGCGATTGTGCCTGTAACAATTATTGGGCTTTTAGCTATTTTAGGATTTAATATTTCCGAATATAATCATCTAGGTTCTTATTTTGGAAACATGATGGTTGTCGATAAATTTTCGGTAGCATTTTCAAGTTTATTCATTGTAATTACAGTTTTTTTAGTTGCACTTAGTCATGAATTCTATAAAGATCAGTCAACTAAAATTTCTGATTATGTTGGTATAAAAGTGTTTTTATTAGCAGGAGCTGTGGCGATGGTTTCTTTCGGAAACTTGTCTATGTTCTTCCTAGGAATCGAAGTTTTGTCTATTTCATTGTATATACTTGCCGCAAGTAATAGATTAAATTTAAAAAGTAATGAAGCTGGAATGAAATATTTCCTTATGGGTTCGTTTGCTTCAGGGATTATACTTTTCGGAATTTGTTTAATATACGGAGCAACAGGAAGTTTTAATTTGAATTCGATATCACAAATAATTCATACAACAAATTACCCGCAATGGTATTTTATAGGACTAATTTTTCTAGTTATTGGAATGTTATTTAAGATAGCAACCGTTCCTTTCCATTTTTGGGCACCAGATGTATATGAAGGCGCACCAGCTTTAACTACTGCAACTATGAGTAGTTTGGCAAAAGTGGTCGCTATGGCAACATTGTACAAGTTAGTAATATCGCTTTTTCCTTTTCAAACGTATTCTTTTCAAATGATTATTGTTTGTGTAGCAATTGGCTCAATGGTTTTAGGAAATATTATGGCTTTGCGTCAAAATAACGTAAAACGTATGTTTGCTTTTTCTGGGATATCACATGCAGGTTTTATGGTTTCTACACTTTTGTTGACGAGTAATGCTGCAAGTACTTTATTATATTATGCTTCGGCTTATGCAGTTGCCGGAATTGCTTTTTTTGCAGTTGTAATGTATGTTACTAAAGACAAAGAAAACGAAACTATCGACAGTTTTAATGGTTTTGGAAAATCACATCCTTTATTAGCTGGAATATTAACGGCTTCATTATTATCTATGGCGGGAATTCCTATATTATCTGGATTTTTTGCAAAATTCTTTTTGCTAAATCAATTGGTACATACAGGTTGGTTGGTTTTGGTAATTGTAGCTATCATTAGTTCTATAATTAGTGTGGGTTATTATTTTAAAATAATTCTAGCCATGTACACAAAAGATAGCGAACAAACTTTGCCAAAAGTCCCTTTAATGTATCAACTTGTAGCTGTTGTAGCATTAATATTAAATATTGCATTAGGATTGTTTCCTAATATAGTTTTAAATTTATTGGGATAATAATTTTACAAGATAGAAGATTAGATTTTTTATTTATAAACAAAAAACCTTAGTGTTAACTAAGGTTTTTTTCTGCCAATTCTTTTTCGCTATTTATTATATAAGCCATATTCTTAATTAAATTATCATGTTTCTTTACAAACGGATTGGTTTCGTCCCAAACATAACCAGCAAGAACAGCGCAGATTTTACGTTTTACATCTGGGTTTTCTGGTTGATGGAAAAATAAAGTTTGTAAATTACCTGTGTACCATTCTTTTACATAAGTAGTAAAAACACCAATGCCACGACGCATATATCCTGTAAATTCAGTTTCCCAGTTTACAGTAATTCCTTGCGATTCTTTAATAAACAATTTAGCAGCAAGCATTCCAGATTCGGTAGCAAAAGCTACACCTGATGAAAAAACAGGATCTAAAAATTCAGAGCTATTTCCTGTCAATGCAAAACCATCGCCGTACATGCTTTTTACAGAACGAGAATAGTTTTCTAACTTAACAGGTTCAAAAGCAAACTCAATGCCTCCAAAACGTTTGATGTAGTAATCGGACATATTAACGGCATTATTTAAAGCTTCAATTTTATTATTGTCTCTAGATAAAGAATTTATAAAATGGGTTGGTCCAACTACGCCTAAACTTGTATTTCCGTTAGAAAAAGGAATAACCCATAACCAAACTTCGGTTTCTAAAATATCAAAGGAAATTAATGTTCCTTCTTCTCCTTCGGGTCTATTTATATCTACTACATGTGTGAAAATTGCCGAGTGAGGATCTAATTTCGACGGTGTGTCTAAATCAAGTAATCTTGGTAAAACCCTACCGTAACCGCTAGAATCTATGATAAATTTAGCATGAATCTCTTTCTCAATTCCATTTTTGTCTTTTACAACAGTAATAGAGTTTTTTCCTTCAAAAGTTACTGATATTACTTCACTTTCAAACTCTAAATCAATTCCCTTACTTATTACTTCTTGCGCCATCGTATTGTCGAAATCGGCTCTTGGTACTTGCCAAGTCCAATCCCAACCTTCCCCATATTTATCACTAAAATCAAATACACATATTTCTTTACCACGAATAAAACGAGCGCCTAATTTTTTTTCAAAATTCATTGCATCAAGAGATTCGAACAATCCCGCTTCGGCAAAATGGTCCATAACACGAGGTATTAAACTCTCTCCAACAACAATTCTTGGAAACTTAGTTTTCTCAACAACTTTAACCTTGATATTGTTATTATGCAAGTGTGATGCCGAAACACAACCTGAAGGACCAGCTCCAATTACCAAAACATCAACAAACTCTTTTAACATATCCAAAATATTACTGATTAATACCTATATTTGCGACTTCAAAGTTAACAACATTAATTTAATAAAAAATTAATTTACTAAAATAAAAAGGGGTTAAATGAGTACGATTAATGAGTTTTTAAGTTTAAAAGAATTTGAATCAATAGTTTTTGACAATAATAAAGTCGAAATAAGTGAGGGTGTTTTAGATAGAGTAAATAAAAGTTTCGAATTTCTTAAAGAATTTTCAGGAAATAAAGTGATTTATGGTGTGAACACAGGTTTTGGACCTATGGCACAATATCGTATAAAAGATGAGGATAGACTTCAATTACAATATAATTTGATTAGAAGTCACTCATCTGGAACAGGGAAACCTTTGAATCCACTTTGTGTAAAAGCCGCAATTTTAGCAAGATTAAATACACTTTCCCTAGGAAATTCTGGAGTGCATCCATCACTAGTTCATTTGATGAAGGAATTGATAAATAAAGACATTACGCCCTTAATTTTTGAGCATGGAGGTGTTGGTGCTAGTGGAGATTTAGTGCAATTGGCTCATTTAGCATTGGTGCTTATTGGAGAAGGAGAAGTTTTTTACAAAGGAGAAAGAAGGCCAACGCAAGAAGTTTTTGAAATAGAAAACTTAAAACCTATTCAAGTAGAAATTAGAGAAGGTTTGGCATTAATGAACGGAACTTCTGTAATGACAGGAATTGGTGTTGTAAATGTGTATAATGCTAATAAATTATTAGATTGGTCACTTAAATTTTCTTGCGCAATAAATGAAATTGTACAGGCTTATGATGATCATTATTCGGCAGAATTGAATAATACAAAACGTCATAAAGGGCAATGTGAAGTGGCCAAAAGAATGAGAGAAAACTTATCTGATAGTAAGTTAATCAGAAAAAGAGAAGATCATTTATATACTGGAGAAAATACCGAAGATGTATTTAAAGAAAAAGTACAAGAATATTATTCTTTGCGTTGTGTGCCACAAATTTTAGGACCAGTTTTAGAAACGATAGATAATGTAGCGTCAATTCTAGAAGACGAATTTAATTCTGCAAATGACAATCCAATTATCGATGTAAAAAACCAACATGTTTATCATGGTGGTAATTTTCATGGAGATTATATTTCTCTAGAAATGGATAAACTAAAAATTGTTATTACAAAGTTAACAATGCTTGCGGAGCGACAATTAAATTATTTATTGAATTCGAAAATTAACGAAATTCTTCCTCCATTTGTAAATCTTGGGACATTAGGTTTTAATTTCGGGATGCAAGGCGTTCAGTTTACAGCAACATCAACCACTGCCGAAAATCAAATGCTGTCTAATCCAATGTATATTCATAGTATTCCTAATAACAATGATAATCAAGACATTGTAAGTATGGGGACAAATGCAGCCGTTATTACATCGAAAGTTATTGAAAATTCATTCGAAGTGTTAGCAATCGAACTGATTACCATTGTACAAGCGATAGATTATTTAGAGCAAAAAGATACTATTTCGTCTGTAACCAGAAAAATGTATGATGATGTTCGCAAAATAATTCCAACGTTTAGTCATGATCAGGTGATGTATCCTTTTGTGCAAAACGTAAAAGACTATTTGATAAATAATTAATATCTTAGTATTTCAATTTCAATTTTATAGGATTATGAAAAAGGCAGTGTTTTTTTTGATTTTAATTACACAACTTGTAAACTCTCAAGAGTTGTCATTAGTAAGAAAAGAGGGTAAGTTTGGTTATATTTCTAAAACAGGCGGGTTTGCTATTCAGCCAAAATTTAAAGTAGCTAAAAATTTTTCAGAAGGATTAGCTGCTGCTGAAGATAATAAAAAATGGGGTTTTATAAATACCAAAGGAGAATGGGTTATTCCTGCTACTTTTGATGATGCAAAATACTTTAACAATGGTTATTGTGTGGTTGCTAAAGATAAAAAATGGTTTTATATAAACAAAAAAGGGGAAGAGCAAAAATCTCCAATTACTGATAAAGTTTATGATTTTGAAGATGGTATTGCGTTAATAAAAAAAGGAGATAAAATAGGATTAATTAATGCGAAAATGTCAGTAATCCTAGAGCCAAAATACGATGTTATAAAATCTTTTCAAAATGGGTTTGCAAGAGTAAGAAATAATGACCGTTGGGGAATTATAGACAAAACAGGAAAAATTGTTGTCGCAATAATATATGATGATATAGGAGATTATTACAAAAATACTACTTGGGCAAAAAGCGAAACTTCTTTTGGATTAATAATTGCAGGAAAGTTTAAAGCAATTGAAGGTGTTGATAAAATTTGGGATTTCTTAACGCAAGATATAACCTATGCTAAGAAAAATAAAAAAATAGGATTTATAGACTTAAAAGGAAATTGGGTTATCGAACCTAAATTTGATAAAGCAAGAGCATTTGTAAAGAATTTAGCGCCAGTTCAAATGGATAAAAAATGGGGTTATATCAACACAAAAGGAGTCTTTGTAGTAGAGCCAGTATATAATGATGCTGAAATATTTAGCGCAGATGGTTTTGCGCCAGTAAAAGACAAAGAATGGGGCTTTATTAATGAAACAGGAAAATTAGTTGTTCCTTGTGAATATGGTATTACAGCAGGTCTTTTTGCTATGTTTAAGGACGATGAAAAAGGATTTGTAAACGGATTAGCAAGAGTAATTAGTAAAAAGAAATTTGGATTTATTAAGACAGATGGGAAAGTGTTAGGAGACCAATGGTTTGATAGTGCAGAACCTTTTAAAAAATAAAAAATTATATAAATTGCAATCAATCTAAAATCTGCAATCTAATATCTAAAATTAAATGATGAAATGTGCTTTAGTAACAGGAGGTTCAAGAGGAATAGGTAACGAAATTTGTAAAAAATTAGCTACAGATTCTGATTATCATATTCTTATAAATTACCAATCGAACAAGGCTGCTGCCGAAAAAACTTTGGAAGAAGTAAGACAATTAGGAGCAACAGGTGAAATAATTCAATTTGATGTTGCCAATTTTGAAGAAGTAAAAAATGTACTCACACAGTGGCAAGATGCAAATCCAAATGCTATTGTTGAAGCTATAATAAATAATGCAGGAATCGCAAAAGATGGATTATTCATGTGGATGACTCCAGAAGATTGGACAAGTGTTGTAAACACAAGTTTGAATGGATTTTTTAATGTAACCAATTTTTTTATCCAAAAAATGTTGCGCAATAAATACGGACGAATAGTAAATATGGTATCAGTTTCAGGAGTAAAAGGAACACCAGGACAAACCAATTATTCTGCTGCAAAAGGAGCGGTTGTTGCTGCTACAAAAGCATTAGCACAAGAAGTAGCAAAACGAAATATTACTGTAAATGCCGTAGCACCAGGATTTATAAGAACAGACATGACAAGTGATCTTGACGAAAAAGAACTTATAAAAATGGTTCCTGCGAATCGTTTCGGAGAAGCGGAAGAAGTAGCAGATTTAGTAAGTTTTTTAGTTTCAAGAAAATCAAGTTATATTACAGGAGAAGTTATTAATATAAATGGAGGAATTTATTCTTAAAAAATTACAGAATGAATAAAAGAGTTGTCATTACCGGAATGGGAATTTACTCCTGTATAGGAACCTCATTAGACGAGGTTAAAAATTCATTATACGAAGGTAAATCAGGAATTGTTATCGATCCAGAAAGAAAAGAATTTGGTTTTCAATCTTCATTAACAGGTATGGTTCCTAAGCCAGAGCTAAAAAATTTACTTTCTCGAAGACAAAGAATAAGTCTTGGGGAAGAAACAGAATATGCTTATATGGCAACTATTGAAGCATTGAAAAACGCAAATATTGATGATGCTTTTTTTGATGATAATGAAGTAGGAATAATGTACGGAAACGATAGTGTTTCTAAAGCAATAATCGAAGCTACTGATATCATTCGTGAAAAAAAAGATACCTCACTTATAGGTTCTGGTGCGATTTTCAAATCGATGAATTCGACTGTAACCATGAATCTTTCGACTATTTTTAAATTAAGAGGAATAAATTTAACGATTAGTGCAGCTTGCGCAAGCGGATCACATTCAATAGGATTGGCTTATTTTTTAATAAAAAGCGGATTTCAAGACATGATAATTTGCGGAGGCGCACAAGAAATCAACAAATATGCAATGAGCAGTTTTGATGGTTTGGGTGTTTTTTCTCCAAGACAAGACGAACCAGCTAAAGCATCAAGGCCTTTCGATGCTTCTCGCGACGGACTAGTGCCAAGTGGCGGCGGAGCTACTTTAATTTTAGAAAGTTACGAATCGGCAGTAAAACGAGGTGCAAATATTATTGCAGAAGTAATTGGATACGGATTTTCATCAAACGGAGGACACATTTCGACACCAAATGTAGAAGGGCCAGCTACAGCAATGCAAAGAGCGCTCGATGAAGCAAATGTAAAAGCTAGCGAAATAGATTATATAAATGCACACGCAACATCAACACCAGTTGGCGACGGGAACGAAGCTAAAGCAATATTAGAAGTTTTTGGCGAAAGCAATCCTCATGTAAGTTCAACAAAATCGATGACAGGTCACGAATGTTGGATGGCAGGAGCAAGTGAAGTGATTTATTCTATCCTAATGATGCAAAATGATTTTATTGCGCCAAACATCAATTTAGAGAATCCAGATGAAGATGCAATGAAATTAAATTTAGTTAAAACAACGTTAAATAAAAAAATTGACATATTTTTGTCCAATTCTTTCGGTTTCGGAGGAACAAATTCTGCATTAGTTATAAAAAAGTTTAAAAAGGGTGATGAATAAAGAAGAAATAGTAAAAAAGATAAATGACTTTTTGGTCGATGAGTTCGAAGTAGATCAAGATGATATTCAACCAGAAGCTAATCTAAAAGACACTTTAGGATTAGATAGTTTAGACTATGTAGATTTGGTAGTTTCTGTCGAATCTAATTTTGGTGTAAAATTAGTTGAAGTAGATTTTGTAGGAATAGCTTCTTTTCAAAGTTTTTATGACTTAATCGAAAACAAAATTAAGCTTAAAGCATAATTTATAGTTATTAGACAGTTAGACTTCTTAGATGCTTAGACCTAAATCTAATTATCTAAGAAGTCTAACTGTCTAAAAGGAATCTAAGAAGTCTAAGAAGTCTAATAATCTAAAATCTAAAATCTAAAATGGCTGAATGGGACGGAAAATCTAGGGGAACAGTTTTAGGCTATAAGATTTTTGTTTTTTTTATAAAAAAGGTAGGAATCAAGTCCGCCTATTTTATTCTTTATTTTGTAGCGGCTTATTATTTTATTTTCCTAAAAAAAAGCAATCGTTCCATTTTTTATTACTTCAAAGAGCGATTAGGTTATTCTTATTTTAAATCAAAAAAAATGGTTTTCATGAGTTATTATACTTTTGGGCAAACCATTCTCGACAAAGTTTCTATTTCGGCAGGAATGCAAAATAAATTCACTTATGAGTTTGATGGTGTAGAAATATTAAAAAAACTGTTAAAAGAAAAAAAAGGAGGTGTTCTTATTAGCGCACACATTGGAAACTTCGAAATAGCAGAGCATTTTTTTAGTGAAATAGATGTCGATTTTCAAATAAACCTTGTAACTACCGATTTAGAGCATTCTGCAATAAAGAATTATCTCGAAAAAATCTCGAAAAAATCAAGCATTAAATTAATTCTTATAAAAGATGATTTATCTCATATTTTCGAGATAAATGGCGCTTTGGCAAGAAACGAATTGGTCTGTTTTACTGGCGATAGATATTTTGAAGGAGTAAAATCATTATCGGAAGAGTTATTAGGGCAAGAAGCAAAATTCCCTGCAGGACCATTTCTTATTGCATCAAGACTAAAAGTTCCAGTAGTTTTTGTTTATGTAATGAAAGAAAAAAACTTACATTACCATCTTTATACCAGAGAAGCGCAGGTAAATCACCGTAACGAAAAAGCATTGCTAAAAGAATATACACAAAGTCTCGAATCGATGCTGAAAGAATACCCATTACAATGGTTTAATTATTTCGATTTTTGGAATCAATTGGAAAAATAGATTAAAAAAGTATTTTTTATAAAACTTCAAAACATATTATGGAAGAATTTGATACAATTATAATAGGTTCTGGAGCAGGAGGATTAGCAACTGCAATTTGTTTGTCGAGAGCAGGACAAAAAGTTTTGGTGCTAGAACAACATTATGTGCCAGGAGGTTGGAGTCATAGTTTTACGATAAATGGGCAACGTTTTAGCCCAGGAGTTCATTATATGGGTCTGGTAGATGAGGGTCATTCAACAAACGAATTGTATAAAGGATTAGGAATTGCAAATGACCTTGTTTTTTTTAGAATGAATGTAAACGGTTATGATCATTGTATTATTAATGATAAAAGATTTGATCTTCCCGCGGGAACAAAAAATCTAGAAGCGAGTCTTATTAAACAATTTCCAAAAGAAGAAAAAAACATAAAAGAATACCTTCATTTAATTAAAAAAGTGAATGAAGAACTACAATTAATACCAACATTAAAAGGGTTTTGGCAAAACATAACAGTGCCTTTCAGAACAAAACATTTTGGAAAATTTGCTCTATTTACTCTAAAAAGAGTTATCGATTGGCATATAAAAGATCCCATGCTAAAAGCAGTGCTAAACTCACAATGCGGAGATCATGGTTTACCGCCAAACAAAGCTAGTTTTCCTGTACATTGTTCCGCGATGAACCATTACCTAGAAGGTGGTTTTTATCCTATGGGTGGCGGTGGCGGCATTGTAAAAGCAATGACAAACAAAATAAAAAGTCATGGTGGTTTAGTCAGAACACAACAATCAGTTTCTAAAATTTTAGTTGAAAATAACAAAGCTTTCGGTGTCAAATTAGCAGATGGAACTCAAATTTTAGCAAAAAATGTAGTTTCGAATGCTGATCCAAACACCACATTTATAAAACTAATAGGAAGTGAAAATATTAGTAAAAAATTAAACAAAAAACTAAGTAAAACGAAATACTCGGTTACTTCATTAATTCTTTTTCTAACATTAGATATGGATGTAACTAAGCTGGGCATAGATTCTGGAAATATCTGGAGATTTCAAGACGAAAATATAGACCAACATTTCGATACTTTAACAAAAGGAGATATTCTTTCAGGAGACGAATTTCCGGCACTTTTCTTTAGTTGTTCTACCTTAAAAGACCCTACAAGTTTTAACGGAAGATATTATAATTTTGAAGCAGTTACTTATGTAGATTATGATAGTTTTAAAGAATTTGAAGATATGGATGATTATCATTGTCCGGAATATCAAAAATTTAAAGACAGAATCATCGAAAAATTTATGAATAGCATCGAAAAAATGATTCCAAATGCAAAACAAAACATTGC
>NZ_JBDTQE010000072.1:0-13609 GCF_039932285.1 Flavobacterium sp. | reverse complement strand
ATAAGTAAAGTATTTACAAACAGCAAATAATAAGTTGATATTCTTGTCATTGCTTCCCAATATCCAGCTGCTTCAATTCCAACAATTCCAATAACATTATTACGAATTGCTAATAATACTATTGAACCAAAAAAACCAGAGACCAAAGCCATTAATAAATAATGTGATAAATTTTTTATTATTTTGAAATCAAATAATTTTATACTTATGGCATCTAATATCAAAATTTCTTTAGAAATATAATAACCTGTAACAAAAAACAATAACGAAGGTGTAATTATTATTGACAATAAAGCGCCAATAATCAACCATTTCCAAATAAAAAATATCGTAACAAAAAGACCTATAATATTACCTATAATATTAATATAAATTACCGTTGTAAACCTTGCTAATCCGTTTATAATAGAAACTAAACATAAAGAAGAAGCATATAATGGTAAAACAATTGCCAATACTTTGAATACAAAAGAATAAGCTAAACTATCTCCAAAAACAAATTGATTCCAATAGTTAGCAAAACAAAACAAAAGACTACTTATAAGAATTGTCACGGAAAGTAAACTAAAAAATAAGGTTGAAAATATTTTTTTAAATTCTATCTCATTTTCATTATTCTCTGCAACATATTTAACTATTCCGTTTTGAAAACCTAAAGTAGCAACACTTTCTACTGACGTTAAAAAATTACGCAAATTACCAACTAATGCCATTCCACTAGGACCTATAAAAACTGCAAATATTTTTGAAGTAATAACTCCAATACCAACTTTTATAAGTACACTAATACTATTTAAAGATGTGATTTTAAATAATTGCGATTTTAATATGTTTTTATAAATATTCAAAATAGTTATTTTAATATTAAATACATAATATTATATTAGCACATCCTCCAACAAGTAATAGTTTGAAGTTTCTACTTCATAAAAATCCTGAACAATGGTGCTTGCCCCAAAACTTTCTTTCCAAAATAACAATCCTTCATTTACCTTTTTTCCTAGATATTCATTGGATATTCCAAAATCAAGATATGCTTTTTCTTTAAACACTTTTGTTGCTAAAAAATGATATAAATAATCTAAACTACCAAGTTCATTCTTACTTTCATTTGCAGAAATATATTGTGCATGTGCTACTTGATTACTTTCAAAAATAGTTGTTCCTGCAACAATTTTATCATCATAATATACATTAAACTGGCGAATATTTTTAGGGAATTTAGTTTGTAACAAATTCATTTCTTGATAAGAATGAACAGGTTTTACATGATATTTATTTTCTAGATTAGGAATCATAATTTCATTCCAAAATTGTTCGAAATTGGGTTCTTCTACAATTTTTAAATTATTTCTAATCCCTTTTTTTACACCTTCTAATCTTCCTTTAGAAATTTTGAGTGGTTGCCGCATATCTATAACCGATAAAGAGTCTCGTCGAATTAGTTTGGCTTCCATCAAAAATAAAACATATTTTATCTCTTCAGATGGTTTTGTATGATAAATACTTGGAATGGCTTTTATAAAAATCTTATTTATTCCATTAGAAAGTAAAAATTTTAAAACAGCAGTAAAAGCATTAATAAAAGATGTTAACTTTAGTTTATCACCATATATTAATTCTCCATAGGTTAATCCTTGATGCGAAAAAACTTCTTTCCCTACCCTATTTGCTGGCAAAACTGCAATGAGTTTTTCTTTCTTAAAAACCATCAATGAGAAATCATCGAACCTATCCTTATGATATTCCATAAAATCACGATGAAACAAAAAAGTAGCATTTTTTGCTTCATTAATAAAAGTGTTCCAAATCAAATAATCTTTTGCTTGGTATTGTCTTACTGAGTAGTCTTTCACCTAATTTATTTAAACTTCGGAAAATTACACTTTTTTTAATAAATCTTTATAATTTAAAAGTACGTAATTGTAAAAATAGTATCTAAACCAATACAGATTGTATTTTCTTGAATAGATAATCAGGATTTATTAACAATTGGTTTCAAGCTCCATTTAAATTTTACAGCCATTAATCTAATAATGATAATTATTGATGATGTTAATAGATAAATTATATCATTCTCTAAATTTAATTTCTTCAAAATAAAGAATATGATTCCTCCAATAATACAAATGGTTGCGTAAATTTCTTTTCTAAAAATCACAGGTATTTCGTTACACAAAATATCACGAATAACACCTCCAAAACAAGCTGTCATGGTTCCAACAGCAATACAAATAAAGGGGTGTAGGTGAATGTCAATCCCTTTTTGAATTCCAATAAGAGTAAAAACGCCAAGTCCAATAGTGTCAAAAAGGAACAAAGAAGTTCTTAGTTTATCAAATCTATTTCTAAAAATAAATGATAATAAAAATGCTAGTATAATAGCATAAACTCCGTTTAGATCCTTCATCCAACCCACAGGTGTATTACCAATCATGACATCACGCAACGTGCCGCCACCAAGTGCTGTTACAAAAGCTATGATAAAAACACCAAACGGATCCATTTTTTTGTTCATCGCTGTTAGTGCGCCAGACATAGCAAAAGACATAGTTCCAATAATATCTAAAAGGTAAAACATAAATTAATTGTAAATTTATATAATTGAATTGTACAAAATTACAGAAAATACTCTAAAAATAATATATTTGCCGAAACACTAAAAAAATAATGAAAAACATTATCACTTCACTTTTGCTATTTTTAGCTTTTACTACAACAGGTTTATCACAAAACCAAGATTCTTTAAAAATTGATTACGAAAAAATCGAAAAATCTTTAATTTATAAAACTGGTAAAATCGAGTTTCCTTCAGGTAATGCGACATTAAATGTTCCAAAAGGTTTTAAATTTCTGGATGCAAAACAAACCCAGTATGTCCTAAAAGATTTATGGGGAAATCCTGAAGATACTAGTATTTTAGGATCGATAGTTCCAGAAAAAAAAGGAGTTATGAATGATGGTAGTTGGTTGTTTGTGATAAACTATCAAGAAGATGGATATGTAAAAGATGATGATGCTCAAGATATAAATTATGATGATTTGTTAAAAGAAATTCAAGAAGATATGCGTAAAGAAAATCCTGAAAGAGCAAAACAAGGATTTGAAACTGCAGAGCTTATAGGATGGGCCTCAAAACCATTTTATGATGAAAAATTAAAAGTATTACATTGGGCAAAAGAGATAAAATTCGGAAAGTCTAAAGACAATACTTTAAATTATGATTTAAGAGTATTAGGAAGAAAAGGAATGTATAATATTTCTGCAGTTGCCAGCATGCACGAATTAGCGGAAGTAAAAGCAAGTATTCCTAATATTATAAATAGTATTCAGTTTAAAGAAGGAAATACTTATTTCAATTTCGACGAAGATACTGATACTGTTGCCGCTTGGACAATCGGAGGACTTGTAGCTGGAAAAGTACTTGCAAAAGTTGGTCTTTTTGCTCTAATAGCTAAATTTGGAAAATTAATTTTAGTTGCTATTTTAGGAGGGTTTGCTGCCATTAAAAAATTTATTTTTGGTAAAAAAGACCAAGAAGTTTCAAAACCAAAAACCGAAGAATTAGCCGAAGAAACTAAAACCAAAGAAGAAGAGTAAATTTTATTTTTTATTATATTTAAAAGGTTTCCAAAATGAAGATTACTGCAAACCTTTTATTTTAAAATCTGTTTATTTAATTTATAATAAACATTTGTAACTTTGAACTTTTCCTATTTCAAGATGAAACAAATAACTTCCTCACAAAATCCGTTTATAAAATCGTTGGTTTTATTGCAAGAAAAATCGAAAAATCGAAAACAATCTGGAACTTTCTTAATAGAAGGACAACGAGAAATAGAATTAGCGTTAAAAGGTGGATTTATCATAGAAACTATTTTGTTTTTACCTGATTTGATTTCCGAAAAACAAATCACAAAATTAACTAACCAAGCTGTTGACTTAATAGAAATTTCGAAAGAAGTTTATCAGAAACTCGCCTATCGTGATACAACTGAAGGAGTTCTTGCCATTGCAAAAACAAAATTTTTTCTTTTATCTGATTTAAAATTATCACAAAACCCTTTAATTCTTGTTGCAGAAGCACCCGAAAAGCCAGGAAATATTGGTGCATTACTTCGCACTGCCGATGCCGCAAATCTTGATGCAGTCATTATTGCAAACCCAAAATCAGATTTATACAGCCCAAATATTGTTCGCTCCAGTGTAGGTTGCTTATTCACAAATCAAATTGCTACTGGAACAACATCGGAAATTATTACTTTCTTAAAAGAAAATAACATTAATTTTTATTGTGCCACATTACAAAATTCAACATCATATCATACTCAAAATTATACTACACCCACAGCATTAGTAGTAGGAACAGAAGCTACTGGCTTAACCCAAGAATGGAGAGACAACGCAACTCAGAACATTATTATTCCTATGCAAGGAGAAATAGATAGTATGAATGTTTCGGTGGCAGCAGCTATTTTAATTTTTGAAGCCAAGCGCCAAAGAGGTTTTTAAAATATCGTTTTCAGTAGTAAAAAAATCTTTCATAATTCATTTTTTTATCCTAACTTTAGGAATTGAACAACACTGTTATGGTAGAAATTGATATAGAAAAGGAAAATAAAGCTATTGCGCAAGAATACAAGGAGTTACTTCGTATAAGTTACCAAACACTTACCGCCGAAGACAAAAAACTAATTCGAAAAGCTTTCGATGTTGCTGTAGATGCACACCAAGACCAACGTCGAAAATCTGGTGAAGCTTATATTTTTCATCCTATTGCTGTGGCTAAAATTGTAGCAGGAGAAATTGGTTTGGGAGCAACAGCCATCGCCGCTGCATTGATGCATGACGTTGTAGAAGATACCGATATTACAGTTCAGGAAATTGAAAAAATGTTTAATCCTAAAGTGGCACAACTTGTAGAAGGATTAACAAAAATTTCGCAGGTAAAAAAGGACATGAATATTTCGATGCAAGCCGAAAATTTTCGTAAAATGTTACTTACACTAAATGACGATGTCCGTGTAATTATTATAAAACTTGCCGACAGACTTCATAATATGCAAACTATGGAGTCGATGGTTGAGTACAAACAAGTTAAAATTGCTTCCGAAACTTTATACATATACGCACCTCTCGCCCATCGATTGGGTTTATACAATATAAAAACAAAACTCGAAGATTTAGGATTAAAATATACTGAACCTGCTATTTATAATGACATTGTAAGTAAAATAAAAGAAACTAAAGAAGAACAAGACCAGTACATTAAAAATATTTCTGATGTATTAAAAAAATCCCTTGACGAGGAAGGTGTAGAATATATTATAAAAGGTCGTCCAAAATCTATCTACTCAATTCGTCGAAAAATGGCAGCTCAAAACGTAACTTTCGATGAGGTTTACGACAAATTTGCCTTGCGTATTGTTTACAAATCAAATCCGCACGACGAAAAGTTCCTAGCTTGGAAAATATATTCGATAGTAACAGATCATTATCGTCCAAGTCCAAGTAGATTAAGAGATTGGATTTCATCTCCAAAATCTACAGGTTACGAAGCTTTGCATATTACTGTCATGGGGCCTTTAGGACGCTGGGTAGAGATTCAAGTTCGAAGTGAGCGTATGGATGAAATTGCCGAAAAAGGATATGCAGCACATTACAAATACAAACAAGGAGCAAACGAAGAAAGCGGGCTCGATGTTTGGCTAAATTTATTAAAAGAAGCATTAGAAAATTCTGAAATAAACGCAGTCGATTTTGTAGAAGATTTTAAAATGAATTTATATGCAAAAGAAATATATGTTTTTACACCAAAAGGAGAAATTAAATCTCTGCCTAAAGGAGCAACATCCTTAGATTTTGCTTTTAGTATTCACTCAGAAATTGGCATTCGCACAAGAGGTACAAGAGTAAACGGAAGATTAGTTCCGCTAAATACCGAACTAAAGAGTGGAGATCAAATAGAAATTATTACTTCTCAAAACCAGAAACCAACTATAAACTGGATAGATTATGTAACCACTTCTAGAGCAAAAAATAAAATTAGAAACGTACTTAACGAAAATACTAAAAAAATTGCCGAAGACGGAAAAGAAATATTAAATAGAAAGTTAAAACACTTAAAAATCACATTAAATGAAGCTACTATTAATGAGCTTGTTAATTATTTCAAATTAAAAACCAGTTTAGATTTATTTTACAGAGTTGGAATTAGCGCTATAGACAATCAGCAACTAAAAGACTTTGCTTCTCAAAAAAGTAATGCTTTTATGAATTTCTTTAAAAACAAAATAAAAAGAAGTCCGAGTTATAATCCTGAATTAGTAAATAAAAATGAGCTGTCTAGTAATTATGACATGCTTGTTTTTGGAGCAGAACAAGACAAACTAGATTATAAATTATCCACTTGTTGTAATCCTATACCAGGCGATCCTGTTTTTGGATTTATTACTATTAATGAAGGAATAAAAGTTCATAAACGCGATTGTCCTAACGCAATAAGTATGCAATCAAACTATTCTTACAGAATCATACAAGCAAAATGGATAGATTCATCACAACAAGAATTTAAGGCAATCCTTAAAATTACAGGTATGGATAGTATCGGCTTAACCAACGAATTAACTCGAGTTGTATCAAACAATATGAACGTAAATATTCAAAGTATTTCATTAAGTGGTGATGCAGGAATCTTTAATGGAACATTAGCTGTTATTGTACCAAACAATACAATTCTGAAAAAACTAATAGACAACATTAAAACAATAGATGGCGTAGATAAAGTAACTAGAGTTTATCATAATTAAAATAGTCATAAAGTTTTAAAGTCTTAAAGTCGAAAGTCAAATGAAAAACAATACTTTCGTCTTTAAGACTTTTTGACTTTCGACTTTATGACTTTTTGATTACCTTTGCCAGATATGACACTTATAGCTACAGATAATAATAAAAACCAAGAAATTGTAAAGAATGTTTTTACAATGTATCTTGAAAATAAAGGACATCGAAAAACGCCTGAACGTTATGCAATTTTACAAGAAATATATGATAGTGAAGACCATTTTGACATAGAACATTTGTATATTAAAATGAAAAATAAAAACTATCGTGTTTCTCGTGCTACACTTTATAATACTATCGAACTATTATTAGATTGTGCCTTAGTCCGCAAACATCAGTTTGGACAAAATCAAGCACATTACGAAAAATCATATTTCGACAAACAACACGATCATATCATTATGATAGATTCTGGTGAGGTAATCGAGTTTTGCGATCCAAGAATACAAACTATAAAACAAACTATGGAAGAAATTTTTGGTATAGACATTGTAAATCATTCCCTTTATTTCTACGCAAACAAAAAGGCTTAATTAAATAACAACATACAATTAACTACACACAAACAACAACACAATGGCAGTAGATTTATTACTAGGATTACAATGGGGCGATGAAGGCAAAGGAAAAATTGTCGATGTATTAACCTCAAAATATGATATTATTGCTCGTTTTCAAGGAGGTCCAAATGCAGGACATACATTAGAATTTGACGGAATAAAACACGTTTTGAGAACAATTCCTTCAGGGATTTTTCACAAAAACAACATCAATATTATTGGAAACGGAGTTGTTATTGATCCAGTAGTTTTTAAAACTGAAGTTGATGGTTTGGCAAAATTTAATCTTGATTTAAAATCAAAGTTAATCATTTCTAGAAAAGCACATCTTATATTACCAACGCACAGGCTATTAGATGCTGCATCAGAAGCATCAAAAGGGAAAGCTAAAATTGGTTCTACACTAAAAGGAATTGGGCCTACTTATATGGACAAAACTGGTCGCAACGGAATTCGTGTTGGCGATATCGAACTAGTAGATTTTAAAGAAAAATACCGTGCCTTAGCAAACAAGCACGAAGAAATGATTAAATTTTATGATGTTTCTATTCAATATAATTTAGCTGAATTAGAAAAAGAATTTTTTGAAGCTATCGAAGATTTAAAAAAATTAGATTTTATCGATTCTGAAGAATATTTATACAAAGCACAAAAAGCCGGAAAATCGATTCTTTGCGAAGGTGCACAAGGTTCGTTGTTAGATGTAGATTTTGGTACATATCCATTCGTAACATCTTCAAACACAACAGCTGCAGGAGCGTGTACAGGTTTAGGAATTGCGCCAAACAAAATTAAAGAAGTTTACGGAATTTTTAAAGCTTACACTACTCGTGTAGGAAGTGGTCCGTTCCCAACCGAAGATTTTGAAGAGGCAGGTACAACTATGGCAAAAGTAGGAAACGAATTTGGTTCGGTTACTGGTCGTCAGCGTCGTTGTGGTTGGTTGGATTTAGTTGCGCTTAAATATGCAGTTCAAATAAACGGAGTAACACAACTGATGATGATGAAAGGTGATGTCCTTTCTGGTTTTGAAACTTTAAAAGTATGTACTTCATACAAATATAAAGGACAAGAAATTTCACATTTACCATACAATATCGAACCTGAAAACATAGAACCTATTTATACTAAATTTAAAGGTTGGAAAGCGGATTTAACAGGTATGAGTACTTATGATGAATTACCTAAAGAACTGAAAGACTATATCGATTTTATAGAAAAGGAAGTTGAAGTACCAATAAAAATTGTTTCTGTAGGACCAGACAGAAAACAGACCATAATAAAATAAATCATATGCCTTGAGAAATCAAGGCATATTTCATTTTTATTAAACCTTAAAAAAAATTATCTTTGCCGTTATAGATATTTAGACAAATCCAAAATGCCAAATAGAATTTCAGCAAATTTTCAATTATTTATCAGAAAAATAATTCGCCGTTTCGAGGGGCTCTTCGTTTTAGCAAAACAAATCTTATCGGAAAGAAATTTTATCTATTTATCTTGTGTTGCCGTATCAATTTCGTGCGCATTAGCTGTTATTGTTTTAAAAAGTTTTGCACACAATGTGTTTTTATTTGCTAATTATTTAAATACTTATCTAAAATTACCATACTCCAATAGTATTTTGCCAATTATAGGAATTTTACTTACTGTTTTTGTTGTAAGACGATTTCTTAGTGGTAAATTAGAAAAAGGAAGTTCTCATATTTTACATTCTGTAGCAAAAAAAGGAGGTCTAATTCCAAAAAAACAAATGTATGCTCAAATTATTACAAGCTCATTAACCGTTGGTTTAGGTGGTTCAGCTGGATTAGAGAGTCCAATAGTTATCACTGGTGCTGCTTTTGGTTCTAATTTTGCACTAAAATACAAACTCTCTCAAAAAGACAGAATTTTGTTATTAGCCTGTGGGGTTGCTGCAGGAATTGCAGCCGCCTTCAACGCTCCTATTGCTGGGGTATTATTTGCTGTAGAAGTCGTTTTAACCGATGTAAGTATTTCTGCATTTATTCCTATTATGATATCCGCTGCAACAGGTGCTTTAGTCTCGCAAATGATATTAAGTAGTGACGTATTATTAAGCTTTAGTAAAGAACAACATTTTAATTTTCATAATACACCATATTATATTTTATTAGGAATATTAGCAGGTTTTTTTTCTGTATATCATGCAAGGAATTTCAGAAAAGTCGAACATTATTTTAATAAGTTTAAAAAAAGACCATATAGAAAAGCATTGTTTGGCGCGACAATTTTAGCAATTTTAATTTTGTTTTTTCCAACTCTTTTCGGAGAAGGTTATGAGAGTATAAAAACATTATCTACCAATCATCCTGAAATTTTATTAAACAACACAATCCTTAAAAACCACAAGAGTAATGAGTGGATTTTACTTGCTTTTGTAGGAATTACAGCTTTATTAAAATCGTTTGCAACAGGACTAACGTTAGGAAGTGGTGGGAATGGTGGGAACTTTGCTCCTTCTCTTTTTGTAGGTTCTTATTTGGGATTTTTTGTAGCGAAATCGATAAATCTTTTAGGTATTTCTAACCCATTACCCATCGCAAATTTTACTATTGTAGGTATGGCTGGAATTTTGAGTGGATTATTTCATGCACCACTTACAGCTATTTTTTTAATTGGTGAAATTACTGGTGGTTATGATCTGATGGTGCCACTTATGATTGTTTCTTCAATAAGTTTTGCCGTATCTAAAAGGTTCGAAAAACACTCTATGGATGTTAAATCACTTGCTGATAAAGGTGATGTATTTACAAGTGATAAAGACAAAAATATTTTACAAAGTATAGACTTTCTAGCATTGATAAAAACTGATATCAAAACAATTACAATAGAGAATACATTGGAAAATTTAATAGAATATCTATCCACTTCAAACCAAGAGATTTTCCCAGTTCTTGACGAAAAAGAAAAATTAGTTGGAATCGTCAACTTTAATGACATTCGATCAACCATTTTTAATTCTTTTAGAGTAAAATATTCAACTATTAATGAAATTTTAAAACAACCTATTGATAATGTTCACTATGACGACGGAATAGAAGTTGTAATGGAAAAATTTGAAACTACGAATCTAAATACACTTCCAGTAATTAAATACGGGAAATTCTTCGGATTTATTTCAAAAATTGACATTCTTGAAGTATATCGAGAAAAACTAAAAGAGATGATTATCGAGTAATTATAAATAATTCTTAATAAAAACGATATTTTTTATATTTTACTTAATTTTGACAAAAAAATAAATTCCATTGAATAAAATATATTTCCGTTTCGTTTTTATATTAATACTTTTCAGTCAAATAACACTTTGGTCGCAAGACTCCAAGCAAATTGTTATACAAAACTCTGATTTTTTGGATATTACTGAAAAAGAAGTACCCGGAGCAATAGTATTTACTGGAAATGTAGTTATTATACACGAAGGCGTTCGCATGACTTGTAACAAAGCATATCATTTTACAAAATCTAACTTTATAAAAGTCTTTGGAAATGTACAAATGGTGCAAGGCGATACCCTTTATATGAACAGCAAATATGCCGAATACAACGGAAATACAAAATTTGCTTATGCTACTGGAAACGTTGTTATGCGTGACCCAAAAATGACGTTAGCAACCGATACGATTAACTTTGACAGAAATTCTCAACAAGCTTATTACAACTCAAAAGGAACTATTCATGATCCTGAAAACACATTAGTAAGTAATTCAGGCAGGTATTATTTAAATCAGAAAAAATTTCAGTTTCAAGATGCTGTTACGGTTACAAATCCTAGGCAAACGATCAAAACAAATCATTTAGATTATTATACAAATTCAGGTCATGCTTATGTTTTTGGCCCATCAACTATTACATCGGCAACCAATACAATCTATACAACTAAAGGTTTTTATGATACTAAAAAAGATGAAGGAAAACTGCAAAAAGGCTCAAAAATAACTTACAAAGACCGATTCATAGAAGGAGACGATATTTATTATGATAGAAAGTTAGACTTTGCACGAGCCAAAAACAATGTAAAAGTAACCGATACTATAAATCATTTTGTAGTAAAAGGAAATTATGCTGAGGTTTACAAGCAAAAAGATTCAATGTTTATAACAAAAAAGGCCGTTGCAATCACTTTGCTCGAAAAAGACTCTGTTTACTTTCATGCTAAAAAATTATTAATCACTGGTAAACCCGAAAACCGAATTATTAGAGGTTCAAACAATGCTCGATTTTTCAAAAAAGACATGAGCGGAAAATGTGATTCTATTCATTATGACCAAAAAGTAGGATTAACACAAATGATAGGCAAACCAATTCTTTGGAATGGGAAAAACCAAATGACTGGTGATGTGATGCATCTTATTTCAGATAGCAAAACCAAAAAAATAGATTCTCTAAAAGTACTAAACAATGCTTTTATTATTTCAAAAGATACCATTGGAGAAGGTTTTAATCAAGTAAAAGGACAAAAATTATTCGGAAAGTTTAAAGACAATAAATTACATGAGGTCAATGTTGTAAAAAACACCGAAGTCATCTTTTACATGCGAAACGAAAAAAATGAACTCATAGGAATAAACAAAAATGTGAGTAGCAAAATAAACATGATTTTAGAAGGAAATAATATCGAAACCATTACATTTTTTACCAATGTAGATGGCATTATTTATCCCGAAGAGGAACTTCCAGAAAATGCCCGAAAACTAAAAGGATTTATTTGGCGTGGCGACGAACAAATCATGACTTTAGATGATCTTTTCCCAAAAGAAGAACTTGAACTCGATGCAAAAGCCCAAAAAGAATCTAAAGAAAAATCTAAAGACATAGATATTCCTATGGAACCCTCTAAAGAAACTTTAGAATATGATAAGGCTAAAAAAGTCGAAAGTAAAAATTCGAAAGTTAAAAGCAAGAGATAGTAATTATTTATACTCACTTTAGCAGAACCAAATCTAATAATATGGTTAATAAAGAAAGAAGAAAAAAATTAGCATATCATCTTAGGCATTTATCTATTGGATTAATCACTAATGATGAATTTGAAAACTATATAACAGACGACGTGAGTTTTGGATGGCTTCCAGAACAATATTACAGAGCGAAAGAATCTAAATTTGATGACGGAATTATAAGACCAATACTCGAATTAAGTTGGTCCTTATACAGTGACTTAGAAGACCAGAAACTTAAAAGTAAAAACAAGCTGTCAAACGAACAATTAAAAGAAATAGCAAAATATATTTTGTTCTTAAATTCTGATATTGAATATCAATGGCCATATTTTGATACCATAAATCCAATAATCAGGTTTTCATTTAGTGAGCATATATCCAATTTCTTATCCTTTGGAAAATATTATAAAACAAAAATGAACGAAAAAGAAAAGAAGTTTACTGAAATGCAAAAAATAGGAGATTTTCATTATTGGCCATTTATAAATAAAGAACAATATGGAGAACAGCTGAAGAATCATCCATTTTTATCAGAAAAAAAATTAAATACCGAATAAAGTTAAACGTTAATCACAGTTGAAAATTGACTAAATAACTTTTTAAACAAAATAAAAAACGCTGAATTTCGAACAACGAATCTTGAATTTTGAACTAGAAAAATCTTCTGAATTCAACATTCGTTGTTAAAAATTCAAAATTATTTTTTAAATTTAAATTAATGCTAAAAGATTTCTACAAATACCAAGCACAAACTTCACCATATCCATTAGGTATGGAAGTTTCGCATGCCATAAGTTCTTACATATACGATACAAACGACAAAAAATATTTAGATTTTGTAGCAGGTGTTTCCGCTTGTACTTTAGGGCATCAACATCCAAGAGTAAAAGAAGCCATTATAAATCAATTAGACAAGTACATGCACGTCATGGTTTATGGCGAATATGCACAAGATCCAGCGGTAAAATTATGCAAGCTTTTGGCCCAAAACATGCCCGAAAAACTAAACAAAACCTATTTAGTCAATTCAGGAACCGAAGCTATAGAAGGAGCGCTAAAACTAGCTAGAAGAATCACAGGAAGAAGTCAACTTATATCCTGTCACAACGCCTATCATGGCAACACAATGGGCTCTATGAGTGTCATGGGATTTGAAGAGCGCAAACAAATATTTCGTCCATTAATTCCTGATGTCGATTTTATTACCTTCAATAACGAGGCCGATATTCAAAAAATAAC
>NZ_JBDTQE010000071.1:0-14009 GCF_039932285.1 Flavobacterium sp. | reverse complement strand
CTTTAAGATTGGTAGAACAAGCCGCAAAAGAGTTATTAGAAGTAGGAATTGATGCCGAAATTATAGATATTCAATCGTTATTACCATTTGATGTAAACCATGATATTGTAAAATCGTTGGCTAAAACAAATAGATTGTTAATTATAGATGAAGATGTTCCTGGTGGAGCTTCGGCTTATATTTTACAACAAATTATTGATGAGCAAAAAGGTTATATGGTTTTAGACAGTCAGCCTGAAACATTAGCTGCAAAAGCACACCGCCCTTCTTACGGAACCGATGGCGATTATTTCTCGAAACCATCTGTTGAAGATATTTTTGAGAAAGTATATGCCATGATGCACGAAGTAAATCCTACTCAATTTCCGAGTTTGTACTAAAAAAAGAGAATAATAAAAAACGTCGAACGAAAGTAATTTTGTTCGACGTTTTTTTGTGTTAAGTTGGGAATAGATTGTAAAAGTGGTTGTTATCAGGTTGCAGGGCAAATTTAAAAATCAAAAGATTATCTTAGAAAATAAGGTCGACTTTCTTCAATTTGTTCGTTTGATAGCTTGTTTAGTCCAAAATATTCATTAGGGTCAATTATTTTTCGCATATATTTATTCATTGTGAAAGTTGTTTTATTTCCATTCACAATAAAACTACTTGAACCCAAAGAAGACGTAATAAAGATTACAGATTTGCTTACTAATCCTGTAATTACAGGATTATCATATGGAAAATCTAAAGCATGTCGCTTTTGAAGAAAAAATTCTCTAATGACTGAAACTTCATAAGAATCTAGATTTCGAAGAGTTTCACGATATTCATTTTTAATTTCACGCGTTAGAAAGAACTTTCTAATTTGAGTTATAATAAATTTTACCATATTGGTTACAAGTAAACCGCAACTTATTAACCAAGCTAAATAGGTATAAAAACCTACTGTAGTTTTAGGGTTTGCTTTAATCAGCACATAATCCCCTCCGTAGAATAAAAAACCACCAACAATAGTAACTACAAGAAAAATTACTGAAGGTAGTTTTTTAATTTCAAAAATATCTTTAATATCCATAAGTACTTTTTTATCACAGTTTTTTACAACTTGCAGCCAACCCACAAATATACACAACTATTCCAAAAACTATTTATTATTTTGAAACATGCTTAATTGTTAAAATATGTTAAATAAAAATATTTTAAAACCATAAATAATTTTACCGCGTATATGACCATATAACAAATAAAATAAATTATATTATGAAAACACAAAAATTTTTATCGGTTGCAATTTTAGGATTGGCATTAGTTTTAGGAACAAGTACTTATGCGCAAAAAGCAGTAACAGTTGGTGGAGCACCAATGTATCCTGCTAAAAACATTATTGAGAATGCTGTAAATTCTAAAGACCATACTACATTAGTGGCTGCAGTAAAAGCAGCAGATTTAGTAGAAACTTTATCTGGTAAAGGTCCATTTACAGTTTTTGCACCAACAAACGAAGCTTTTGCTAAATTGCCAGCTGGAACTGTTGAAACTTTAGTAAAACCAGAAAACAAAGCAATGTTACAAGGTATTTTAACTTACCACGTTTTAGCTGGTAGAATAGATAGCAAAATGATTGCTGCAGCTATAAAAGCTGGTAACGGAACTGCTGTTTATACAACTGTACAAGGAGGAAAAATTACTTGTAAAATGATGGGCAAAAAATTAGTTATTACTGATGAAAAAGGAAACCAATCTACAGTTACAATCGCTGATGTTTACCAATCTAATGGTGTGATTCATGTTGTAGATACTGTTATAATGCATAATTAATTCCCATAAATATCTATCTATATAAAAGAAATCCCGTTAATTCGGGATTTCTTGTTTTAAAAGTAATTTTAAATTTCTTAAAAATTACTGTAACTGTTTTTTTGTTATTAATTCTAATCAAGAGTTGGAATAAAACATTCTTTTCAAGAAGTTATACCTAACAGGTTTTTAAAAACCTGTTAGGTATAATATTAACAATCAATCAGTTTAATTTTTAATTCACATTATAAATCTTTTTATACCAAAACAAACTTATTTCCGTTAGTATTTAAAAAATTCACAATGAAAAAGATAATCCTAATTATTACTTTTGTTTTCCTATATAGTTGTAAGACTCAAAAAACAGCAACTTCCTCTACAGAAGAAAAATCGATTGTTATTGTAAACCCAAATGAAGTTGAATCCGTAATTAAAAATAGAGCTTATGATTTGGGATCAAGGTTATTAGAATCTTGCAATACTTCTCGTTTCAAGCCTTTTTCTAGTGATGAAGCGACTGATAAAGTGATACAAAATATTACACCTCAAAAATTATCAGAAACTTGTAAAAAAATTAATTTTAGAAACGGAAAGTTTATTTCTATCGATTTAATCGAAATAAAACATGACGAAATTAATGAACAATATATTTTTAAGTATAATATTAATTACGAGAAAAAATATTTTAAGCGAGAACTCACCGTTTTTGTAAATGCTGATAATAAAGTTTCGGCAATGAGTACAAAAGAAGTGAAACCAAAACCTATGTAAATAGAAACTTTAATATATTTGTAATATAAATTTAAGTTATTTCATGAAAATAGTCATTTCGCCAGCCAAATCATTAGATTTTGAAAAAATATTACCTAATAATCAGTTTACTAAACCAGTTTATTTAAAACAATCTAAGGAAATTATTTCGGTTTTAAAAAAACTAAAACCCAAAGATTTATCAGAACTGATGCATATTTCAGATAATTTAGCACAACTAAATTGGCAACGAAATAAAGTTTTTAAAACACCCTTTACACCAGAGAATGCTCGCCCTGCTATTTATACTTTCAACGGAGAAGTATATAACGGACTTGACGCCTACTCGATTCCTGAAGAAAAAATTTCGGTTTTACAAAACAAACTTCGCATTCTTTCTGGACAATACGGAATCCTAAAACCGTTAGATTTAATGCAAGCTTATCGTTTAGAAATGGGAACAAATTTACCTATCGGTGAACATAAAAATTTATATATTTTTTGGAAGGAAATCGTAACAAATGCTTTAAACAAAGAGTTAAAAAAAAATGAATTGTTTATCAATTTGGCGAGTAACGAGTATTTTTCAGTTATTGATACAAAAAAACTAAAAGTTCCTGTAATCACTCCCGAATTTAAAGATTATAAAGAAGGAAAACTAAAAATGATTTCGTTTTTTGCCAAAAAAGCTCGCGGATTGATGGTTCGTTACATCATTGATAATGATATTGAAACATTAGAAGATTTGAAAGGTTTTAATTATGAAGGCTATTCTTTTGATGCTAATTTATCAAAAGGAAATACATTGGTTTTTACAAGATAAATTTCCAGAAAAAAACCATCAGTTTCCTGATGGTTTCGTTTTACTTTTTTGTATATTTTTTATATCCAAAATATCCTAAGCCAGCAATGAGCGCTATTCCCCATAATTGTACCACAAATGCAATGATCCCTTCTAACATAAACCAACCTGTTTTTAAACTATCCCAAATTTGCAAACCAATATTGGGTCTGTAAGCATTTATACTTTTTTCATTGGCAACCATTTCTTGTTTTACAGCTTCTCTTTGGTAAATTTGTAAAGTAAGTGTACTAAAATTTACTTGGTCTTTTAGCGATAAATTTTCGAGTTTACTAGCGTCGTTTTTTTCTTTTTTATCTTCTAAATGGTCTTCGGCATCAATAATATTATTGAGTTTTTTGCCTTTATCATCAATCGCTTTTTCGATTCTTTTCTCGGAATTATTACTTCTGTTTTGTACCATTTGATTGGATAACATTTGTAAAGTAACATCATCGGCTTTTATCACTCTAAAATCAAGAAAATCTACCTGTTTTGCAATGGTTTTTATCACCGTATCTAATCGTGTGTTGGGTACGCGAATGGTAATACTGTTTTCGACCGTATATTTTGTGGTAACAAGTGTGCTATCTGGACTTACCTTAGTTTCGTCTTTTTTAGAAACGTTACTTTGCAAGTTGGTGTAGGTTACAAAACCACCAAATTTTGTAGTTGCATCTTCAATAGCATAAGTCGATTTGGGAACGTTTTTTACTTTAAATTTAATGTCCGCAGTTCTAACAAATTTTCTTTTAGAATTCTTGGGTTCTACTGCTGCTGATGAAGATGTTGCTGCTTTTGCATCGACAGATTCTTCCATTGCTGGAGCAGCTTCTTCGTTTGTTGGCGCTTCTGCAGAAGCTTCTTTACAAGAATAGGCAATAGTTACCAGTAGTAATGCCAAACCAATTGCGGGAGTTTTTTTCATGATTTTCATATTTAATATTAATTGAGGTTACTGTTTTTAAGGGAATTCTGAAGGTAGTTTTCAATCAATAATTTAATATGAATTTATTTGTTAATACATAATTCTAGCTGTAATAAAAACTGTGCCAAAAACTTTGATTCATTACTCATAAAATGTTGTAATTTTGTTAAATATTCATTTTCGATTTGAGAACATCAATTTTTAAGGATTTACAAGATTCCATTTCATTTAAAAAACAACTCTTAGCTTGGGGAAATCAGTACAGGGAAGTTGTTTTTCTGGACAGTAATAATTATCCACAACAATATTCTAGCTATGATTGTGTTTTAGCTGTTGATGCATTTACATCAATAAAAACAGACTATTACAATGCTTTCGAAGATTTAAAACAATACCAATCGCAAACTCGAGATTGGCTTTTTGGTTATTTATCCTACGATTTAAAAAACGATACTGAAGATTTATTTTCTAAAAATGATGATGGTTTGCATTTTCCTGATTTGTTTTTCTTTCAACCTAAAAAAATATTTTTATTGAAAGGAAATCAAGTAGAAATTCAATACTTAAATATGTGTGATGATGAAGTTGATGAGGATTTTATAGCAATAGGCAAAAGGCAAAAGGCAAAAGGCATTAGTAATATAAATCTTAAAATTGAACAACAAATAACTAAAGAAAAATATGTAGAAAAAGTTAGTGAAATGCTAACACACATCAATCGTGGCGATATTTATGAAGCTAACTTTTGTATGGAGTTTTTTGGCAAAAATGCTGAAATAAATCCATTAGAAATTTACAATAAACTAAATACAATTTCGGAACCGCCATTTTCAGTATTTTTCAGAAACAATACAAATTACTTGCTTTCGGCATCGCCAGAACGTTATTTGCGAAAAGAAGGAACTAAAATAATTTCGCAACCTATAAAAGGAACTTCAAAACGGATTTCTGATGGTATTGAAGACGAAAAATCGAAACTAGAATTATCCCAGAACCCTAAGGAACGCTCGGAAAATGTAATGATTGTCGATTTGGTTAGAAATGATTTATCTCACACTGCTATAAAAGGTTCGGTACAAGTAGAGGAATTGTGTGAAATTTATACTTTTAAGCAAGTACATCATCTCGTTTCTACAGTTGTTTCAGAAGTTTTGCATACCACATCTCCTATAGATATTCTAAAAACTACTTTCCCAATGGGTAGTATGACTGGTGCTCCCAAGATTTCGGCAATGAAAATTATTGAAGAATTAGAAGAGACAAAACGAGGTTTATATAGTGGTGCAATAGGTTACTTTACTCCTACTGGTGATTTCGATTTTAATGTCGTAATTCGTAGTATTTTATATAATTTGGAAGAGAAATATGTTTCTTTTTCTGTAGGAAGTGCTATTACTGCTGGCTCAATTCCCGAAAATGAATATGAAGAATGTTTGTTGAAAGCAAAAGCGATGTTAGAGGTACTGAAAAACAGTTAATTATAAATTTGTTTTATCTTAATAAAAAAATAAATACAAAAAAATGTAATATTTAAGCAACCTTATCAGGTTGCTTTTCTATTTTAAAAAAATCAAAAGAAAATTATCCATGGACTTGCGTTTATTGTCCATTTTAAACTGTTTAAGGCTATCGCATCTTTGTAATGTCAATAATGACAATAATTTAAAAAAAAAAAAATGAAAACATTTTCAGTACCATCAAGAGCAGAAGTAGCTCCATTAAATCAAGAAATTTTCGATAATTTGCAAAGAGCATTGGGTTTTGTTCCTAATTTATATGCAACTATTGCTTACTCAGAAAACGGTTTGTCACGATTTTTAGCGTATCAAAATGCTAAAACTTCTTTATCTAACAAAGAAAAAGAAGCAGTAAATCTAATTGTAAGCCAAGTAAATAACTGTGTATATTGTCAAAGTGCCCATTTAGTATTAGGAAAAATGAATGGTTTTACTGAAGAACAATTACACGAAATTAGACTTGGAAAATCATCAAACGAAAAATTAAATGCCTTAGTTGCATTAGCCGCAGATATTACTAAAAATAAAGGAAAAGTAAGTAATGATAATCTAGATTTATTCTTTTTTCAAGGATATACAAATGAAAATTTAGTCGATTTAATTTTACAAATTAGTGACAAAACCGCCATGAACTATTTGCATAATTTAACACAAGTTCCTGTCGATTTTCCTTTAGCATCAACTTTATAATTAATAAAAAATCATGAAAAACTTAAAATTAAATTTAGTTATACTCTTTACTTTATTATCAATAAGCTTATTTGCACAAACTGAAACTAAAGTAATTGCAGTTGTAACAAAAGCCGATTGGTGTCCTACTTGTGTAAAAAATGGAGGAAGAGTTTCAAAAGAAATATTACCTTTATACCAAGAACCTACTATTAAAATTGTTGTAAATGATTTGACCAATGATGCAACAAAAGCTTCAAGCAAAAGTGCATTAGAGCCGTTTGGTATAGAAAAAGTAATTGCAAAAAGTAATACAACAGGAGAAATAACATTAATAAACTCTAAAACAAAGAAAATAATCTCAAAAATAAGTGTAGCAAAATCAAATGATCAGATTAAAAAAGCATTTGATGAAGCTATCGCAAAAAGTTAATTAATAATATCATACAGCAATTCAAGATAGAATTGCTGTATTTAAATAAAAACCATGGAACAAAAACATCCACTACCACCATTTACTCTAGAAAAAGCATTACAGAAAGTACAATTAGCTGAAGATGCTTGGAATAGTAAGGATCCTGAGCGAATTGCTTTGGCCTATACCGAAGATACCGAATGGCGCAACAGAACCGAATTTATAAATGGTCGTGAAGCCGTAAAAGAATTTCTAAAAGACAAATGGAAAAATGAACTCGATTATAAACTTAAAAAAGAACTGTGGGGATTTAGAGAAAATCGTATGGCTGTAAGATTTGAATATGAATATTGCAATAAAGAAGGCCAATGGTTTCGTGCTTATGGAAATGAAAACTGGGAGTTTGATGAAAATGGTCTAATGAGAAAGAGATTTGCCAGTATTAATGATTTAGCTATAGAGGAATCAGAAAGAAAATTTAAATAACCCATTTTTTATGTTATCGCAATCCAATCATACATTAGTAAATCCACAAAATGGAAATTTGGCTTTCAAAATTTTTTCTTTCGATAATGATAACTGCTTTGATCATATTCAACGAAATAATTATTTCAGTTTGATATGGATAAAAGAAGGACAGGGTAAAATTAAAGCTGATTTTTCAGAATATGATTTTATTGAAAATACTCTTTTTGCGTTTGCTCCTTACCAACCTTTTATGTTTATGGATAATCCAAATATTAAAGGTGTTGCTATTTACTTTCATCCAGAATTCTTTTGTATACACAAACACCAAGATGAAATTGCTTGTAATGGTATTTTATACAATAACATTTATCAGCCGCCTTACGTAATAATTGATGAAGATTCTTCTGCAACTTTTACTATGATTACAGATCAAATTAAAAATGAAATAGAAAAACCTGCTTTAGCACAATATGAATTATTAGTTTCTTTTCTTAAGATATTTTTGATAACTGCTACTCGACTAAAAGTGATACAACAAACACAAATTGAAGATAAATTAACAACCAGCAAAGAACCATTTATCCTTCAGAATTTAAAAAATTATATCGAATCTCATTTTAAAAACAAACATTCAGCAAGCGATTATGCTAATTTACTGAATATGACACCCAAAGCATTAGGTAAAATAACTAAAACTCATTTCAATAAAACATTAACGGACTTAATAGCAGAAAGAATCGTCATAGAAGCCAAGCGAGAACTATATTTAACCAATAAATCTGTAAAAGAAATTGCATACGAATTAGGATATGATGATGAACATTATTTTAGTCGATTTTTTAAAAATAATGCCGAAGTATCTCCGCAAATGTATCGTGAAACAGTAGGTTTTGCAAGAGTAATGTCATAATTAATTATTATAAAAATAAATGCTTATTTTTGAAAAATGTTAGAGAAACTCAAAAACCATTTATCTAAAACCTTTCCTTTTTTGGAAAATAAAAAAATTCTTTTAGCTACAAGCGGAGGAATAGATAGTATGGTAATGTTGGATTTATTTCAGAAACTGAATTATAATATTGCCATTGCGCATTGCAATTTCCAATTGCGTGGTTTAGAGAGTTTTGGCGATCAGCAATTTGTTCAAGATTATGCTTCTAACAATAACATTCCTGCTTTTATAACCCATTTTGATACCGAAAATTTTGCAAAAGATTATAAATTATCAACTCAAATTGCGGCTCGAGAACTTCGGTACAATTGGTTTTATGAATTATTAGAAACCCAAAATTTCGATTACATTCTTACCGCGCATCATGCCGATGATAATTTAGAAACTTTTCTAATAAATCTAACTAGAGGAACAGGTTTAGATGGATTGACTGGAATTCCTGAACAAAACGAACAAATAATTAGACCTTTATTGCCTTTTTCTCGCAACGAAATAGAAGGATATGCTAAAGAATATAATATCAAATGGAGAGAAGATTCTAGCAATGCTTCGGATAAATATTTACGAAATAAAATTCGGCATGATTTAGTTCCTATTTTAAAAGAATTGAATCCTAATTTTCTATATTCCTTTCAGAAAACGCAAAATTATTTGCAGGAATCACAAATTATGGTCGAAGATGCTACAATTATGATTTACCAACAAGTAGCAAAAGAAGACAATGAGGTTATTTCTTTCGATTTAAAAAAACTAACCCAATTGCCCAATTACAAATCCTATTTGTACCAATGGTTGCGAGAATATGATTTTACAGCTTGGGAAGATATTTATGATTTAGTCGAATCACAATCCGGAAAACAAATTTTCTCCAAAAATTATCGATTACTAAAAAACCGTGATTTTTTAATTTTGTCACCAATAAAAGATTTAGAAAATGAATCTTATTTTATCGAAAAAGGTCAAAAAGAAGTTAAAATTCCCTTAAATCTTTCTATTTGTAAAGTAAACGACATTTCTACACCTAAAAATACAATTATATTTGTTGATGAAGATAAACTACAATTTCCATTAACCATAAGAAAATGGAATGAAGGAGACTCTTTTTACCCATCGGGAATGGATGGTAAAAAGAAGTTGAGTAAATACTTTAAAGATGAAAAATTATCATTGATAGAAAAAGAAAATACTTGGCTTTTATGTTCTAACAACCAAATTGTTTGGGTTATCGAAAAACGAGCAGACCAACAATTTATAGCAAATAAAACAACTAAAAATATTATACAATTAGAATTAATACAATGAAGAAAATAATCGCTTTACTACTATTTTTCACTTTTTTAAGTACTCAAGCTCAAATTCTAGATCCAGTAAAATGGAGTTCAAGAGTCGAGAAAATTTCTGAAACAGAATTTAACTTAATCCTCGATGGAAAAATAGATTCCGGTTGGCACATGTATTCACAATTTACAGCAGATGGTGGACCACTTCCAACGATTTTAAAATTTGAAAAAGGAGCATACGAATTGGTCGGAAAAACTCAAGAAAGTAAAACAAAAACTGCTTTCAATGAAATTTTTGAAGTAAATGAAACTTTTTTTGAAAAAAGTGTGACTTTAACTCAAAAAATAAAAGTTACAAATCCAGGTTTAAAAAATGTAAAAGTTGATTTAGATTACCAAGTTTGTAAAGAATCTTGTATTAATGCAAATAAATCATTTCAGTTTGAAATTCCAAAATCTACTATTCAAACCAGTAAACCAGAAATTGTAAATGAAACTATTGATTCATCTCAAACAGTAACTGTAAAGACTAATATTTCAAAAGAAAATACGCCAATCATTTCTCCTAAAAACGAAGAGAAAAGCGAAAATAATGGGATTTGGTCTATCTTTTTACTTTCAATTTTAGGAGGATTATTTGCCACTATTACACCATGTGTTTTCCCTATGATTCCTATGACGGTTAGTTTTTTCTTGAAACAATCTTCAAGTAAATCTAAAGGGAAATTTAATGCTTTTTTCTACGGATTTTGTATTGTTGCTATTTGTGTATTAATTACAATTCCGTTTCATTTGATAGAAGGAATAAACAGAGATATTTTTTCGGAAATATCCAATAATGTTTATTTAAATATTTTCTTCTTCTTAATATTTGCCATATTTGCCATATCATTTTTTGGAGCTTTCGAAATTACAATCCCAAATAAATTTGCCAATAAAGTGGACAATGCTTCCAATAAAGGTGGTTTAATTGGTGTGTTTTTCATGGCATTAACCTTAATAATTGTTTCCTTTTCTTGTATTGGACCAGCAATTGGTTTGGTGATGGGAACCTCATTAAATTCTGACGGAGGTGCTACAATTTTGTCAATAGCAATGCTTGGATTTGGTTTAGGATTGGCTTTACCATTTATGTTTTTTGCGCTTGCTCCTAGCCTACTTAGTAATTTACCAAAATCAGGTGGCTGGCTAAACACTGTAAAAGTTGTTTTTGGTTTTGTAGAACTAGCATTGGCAATGAAATTTATTTCTAATGCAGACATAGGTTTAGACTTACATTTAATAGAAAGAGAAGTATTTATTGCAATTTGGATTGCTCTTTTCGCGACACTATCGTTGTATTTATTTGGCAAAATTACTTTGCCACATGATAGTCCGCTAAATCATATTTCTGTTGGTCGATTAGTTTTGGCAGTGATAACATTATCCTTTACAATTTATATGATTCCAGGGCTTTGGGGCGCGCCTTTAAAAATAATTTCGGCATTTCCTCCACCAAGTACTTATAGCGAAAGTCCTCAAGGATTTGGAAATAATACTGTTGCAAGTAGTTCAACACAATTACCAAAGAATGCAGTTTATGGTGTTCATAATTTAGTTTCTTTTGAAGATTATGAGCAAGGTTTGTCTTATGCAAAAGAAGTAAACAAGCCGATTTTAATTGATTTTACAGGAAAACAATGTCAAAACTGTAGGGTTATGGAAAACAATGTTTGGTCGGATGAAATGGTTTTAAAAATTCTTAAAAATGATATTGTATTAATTTCTCTTTACGGTGATGACAGAAAAGAATTACCTGAAAATGAGCAATACATTTCTAAACAAACTGGAAACAAAATAACAACTGTTGGTCAGAAATGGAGCGAGTTTCAAAGATTAAATTATGGCACAAATGCTAGACCATACTATGTTTTGATAGGATTAGATGAAAAAAAGTTAAATGAACCAGTACCATATACTCCAAACATTCAGGAATACAAAACTTGGTTGGAAGTGGGAATTTCTAAATTTAAAAAATAAAAAAACTAATGAATAAATTGCTCTCAGGTATTTTTTTGTTGCTCTCAATTTCCTTGACAGCACAAGAAAAAAAATCAAATTATGTAGCGGAAAACTACACTAAAAAAGAAGTACACATCACCATGCGTGATGGTTTACAATTATTTACAACTATCTATTCACCAAAAGATACCACAAAAAAGTATCCTATCATTATGCAAAGAACTCCTTATAGCTGTTCTCCTTATGGTCTAGATAAATTTGATGAGAGTATTGCTCCAAACGAAGTGATGATGAAAGAAGGCTATATTGTAGTCTATCAAGATGTTCGTGGACGATATATGAGTGATGGTTTGTATGATAACATGCGTGGTTTTATTCCTAATAAAAAAAACAATAAAGATATTGATGAAGCTTCAGATACTTATGATACCATAGATTGGTTGGTTAAAAACGTATCTAATAATAATGGCAATGTAGGAACTTGGGGAATATCTTATCCAGGTTTTTATGCATCATATTCTTTATTAAGTAATCATCCCGCTTTGAAAGCGGTTTCTCCTCAAGCGTGTATTTCTGACTTCTTCTTCGATGATTTTCACCACAATGGTGCTTATATGCTTAGTTATTGGAAAGCTACACCATTATTTGGTCCACAAAAAACAAAAAGAACTCCAGACGATTGGTTTACCTTTCCCAAAACAAATACTTTAGACGATTATAATTTTTTCTTAGATGAAGGTCCGCTTACTAATTTGGACTCTTATATGTCAAAAGATGATGAATTTTGGCAACAGTTAAAAGATCATTCTAGCTATGATGAATTTTGGCAAAAACGTGGCCTTTTACAGCACATGAAAAATATAAAACCAGCCGTAATGTTTGTTGGTGGTTGGTTTGATGCCGAAGATTTATATGGTCCATTGAATACTTACCAAACCATTGAAAAAAGTAGTAAAAACTACAATACTATTGTTATGGGACCTTGGAGTCACGGAGATTGGGCTAGAAATAAAGAAAAACAAATTATAGGAAATATTTATTTTGGAGATAGTATATCAGCCAATTTTCAAAAGAATATAGAAGCAAATTTCTTTCGTCATTTCCTAAAAGACAATGGTAAAGGTGAAAATACATTACCAGAAGCTTATGTTTTTGATACAGGCAAAAAAGAATGGAAAAGTTATGATGCTTGGCCTCCTAAAAATACTGAGAAGCAAGGTTATTATTTACAAAGCAATGAACAATTAGCTAAAGTTAACTCTAATGATGGCACTTTTGAAGAATTTGTAAGTGATCCTAAAAAACCTGTTCCTTCTTCCGAAGATATCTCGCAACGAGGTATTACACCTAGAAAATATATGACTGATGACCAACGATTTGCTGCTAAAAGACCAGATGTTTTAGTCTTTGAAACCGAAGTATTAGACAATGACACGACACTTGCTGGAGAAATACTAGCTCAATTACAAGTTGCTACAACCGGGACTGATGCCGATTGGATTGTAAAAGTAATTGATGTTTTTCCTGACAATGAACCCGAAACAAAAGAAATTGCACCTTATTTAAAAATGAGTAATTACCACATGATGGTGAGAAGTGAAGTAATGCGTGGTCGTTTTCGCAATAGTTTTGTAAATCCTGAACCTTTTGTTCCTAATCAGAAAACATCAGTAAATATTAAGCTTCAAGATGTTTTTCATACTTTCAAAAAAGGGCATAAAATACAAATTCAAATACAAAGTACTTGGTTTCCTCTCATAGATTTGAACCCTCAAACATTTGTAGAAAATATTTTCTATGCAAAAAAAGAAGATTTCAAAAAGCAAACACATAAAGTATACAATGATTCAAAAATTGAATTTACTATTTTAAAATAATTAGATTTTTAAATAAAAAACAATTAATATACTGACCTGCAAGTTAATCCTTGCAGGTTTTTTGTTTTTATAAGTTAAAACACTATTTTTGAAAATATAAAAATATACGCCATGTTAGTAAAAGTATTTGGAAGCGCCGTTTTCGGTGTCGAAGCCACGACAATAACCGTCGAAGTAAACATAGATAAAGGTGTTGGTTATCATCTAGTTGGATTGCCTGATAACGCAATCAAAGAAAGTAGTTATCGTATTGCTGCTGCTCTAAAAAATAATGGTTACAATCTTCCAGTAAAAAAAATTACAATAAACATGGCCCCTGCCGATTTACGTAAAGAAGGTTCTGCCTATGATTTGACATTGGCTATAGGAATCCTTGCTGCTTCAGGGCAAATAAAATCCGAAGAAGTTGACAAATATATTATCATGGGAGAATTATCACTAGATGGTAGTTTGCAACCCATAAAAGGCGTTTTACCTATTGCTATAAAAGCAAAAGAAGAAGGTTTTAAAGGTTTTTTTCTGCCAAAACAAA
>NZ_JBDTQE010000070.1:0-14266 GCF_039932285.1 Flavobacterium sp. | reverse complement strand
ACTTCACTTCCTACACCATAAGCTTGCATAATCATTTGTTGTGTTTCTGGACTTTTATTTCCCGTAGCCACAGCTACTCCAACGCCACCAAGTTGTTGCAACATACCAGCACTCATACGTTGCTGTCCATGGTTTGCTAACGCATGAGCAACTTCGTGCCCCATAACCGCAGCCATTCCTGCATCATCCTTCATAATAGGTAAGATACCTGTATAAACAACTATTTTTCCTCCTGGCATACACCAAGCATTTATTTCTTTACTCTCAACCAACTTATATTCCCATTTGTAATTGGCTAAATAGGTTGGTTTTCCGTTGGCAGTTAGCCATCTTTCGGCAGCAACTTTTATTTTAGTACCTACATTTTCTACTCTTTGTGCATCTTTAGTTCCTGAAATCACTTTGTTTTCAGCTAAAAACTGTCCATATTGCTGAAATGCTGATGGAAAAATCTCACTATCCGGGACTAATGCCATTGTACTTTTTCCTGTAAATGGGTTTGTAGCGCATGATAAAACTAAAATCGCTACTGATGAAATTATGATGCCTTTTTTCATTTTTTTTATTTTAAATATATTTCAAAATTAATCTCTTTTTTTTGAATTATGGTTATAAACTTTTCAAAGTATTTTTATGATTAATTTATGATTCAAATTTAATACCAAAAAAAATTAAAAACTTAAATTGCACTTTATTTAAATTTCATATTTTGAAAACAAAAAAAAAGAAAGACACTCAAATTCCAAAAGTTATTTTATATACCGTCAAAATCACTCAATTCTTTTCTGTAGGATTAGTTACAAAATTGGCTTCAAAAATATTTACAACGCCCATTAAGCACAAGAAGCCAAACAGAGAATTAATGATGGATCAAAACACAAAACAAGAAATTGTCTTTGTTCCAAAAATTAATAAAGAGATTGTAGTATATCATTACGGGAATAGTTCAAAAAAAATATTATTAGTTCACGGTTGGTCAGGTCGTGGTACTCAATTAGTGAAATTTGCTGACGAATTACTTAATTTAGGTTACTCTACAATAAGTTTTGATGCTCCAGCACATGGTAAATCTGGAACTAAAACAACCTTGATGCCAGAATTTATAGCTTCAATATTAGAACTAGAAAAATTATACGGCCCATTCGAAGCCGCAATTGGCCATTCTCTTGGAGGAATGGCGCTATTAAATTCAGTAAAACAAGGATTACAGCTAAAAAAATTAGTCGTGATAGGAAGTGGCGATAAAGTAGAAGACATTCTTGATGATTATGTCAAAAAACTAGGACTAAAACCAATTGTAGCCAATAAAATGAGTGAACTTTTCGAAAAAAGATTTGGTGAACCAATGGAAAATTATGCTGCACATCTTGCTGCAAAACAAGTAACTATTCCAACACTCGTAATTCATGACGAAAACGATTATGAAGTACCTATTTATTGCGGAAAAAATATTCATAAGCATTTACCAAATAGCGAAATGCTCATCACTCAAAGATTAGGACACAGGAAAATTCTTGGTGATATAAATGTAATTAATAAAGTACTTGATTTTATTAACAGTTAAAAAACATAAGAAATGAAAAAAATAATCATTTTATTAGCATTTGTTCTCAGTTTAAGTTCTTGCCATAGTCAAGAAAAGAAAATAGAAAAAGTAACTCCTAAATATAAGATTTCCAAAACCGATGCACAATGGAAATCTGAACTTACTCCAGAACAATATCAGGTTTTAAGGAAAAAAGGTACAGAAGCCTCTTTCTCAGGAGAATACTGGAATCATTTCGAAAAAGGATATTATGCTTGTGCAGCTTGTAACAATCCTTTATTTTCTTCGGATGCGAAATTTAATTCAGAATGTGGTTGGCCATCATTTGACCAAGCGATTAAAGGAAGTGTGGTTTATAAAACAGACTCGACTTTTAGTATGCGAAGAACAGAAGTAATGTGTGCTAATTGTGGCGGGCATTTAGGGCATGTTTTTGATGACGGTCCAGCAGAAACAACAGGAAAACGTTTTTGTACTAATTCGATTTCTATTATATTTATTCCAAAAAGATAGTTATGAAATATCCCGTAGAAAAAACAGAAGAACAATGGAAACTGGAACTCGGAGAAGAAAGATATAGAATTCTCCGACAAAAAGGAACAGAATATCCACATACCGGAACCTATAATCTGCATGCCGAAAACGGAACTTATGTTTGTGGTGGATGTAAAGAACCCTTATTTGAAAGCAATTCGAAATTTGAGGCACATTGTGGTTGGCCATCTTTCGACGAATCAATCCCAGGAAAAGTACAATATATTAAGGATAACACACATGGTATGATTCGTACCGAGATTGTATGTGCAAATTGTGGTAGTCATTTAGGGCATGTTTTTGATGATGGCCCTACAAAAACTGGTGTTCGATATTGTGTAAATTCTCTTTCTGTTGACTTTAAATAATCAAAAATTGTAATTCTTGGTATTTTTTATTAATTTGCATAAAAATTAACCCCATATTTAGAATGACCAAGATT
Organism: Flavobacterium sp.; assembly: GCF_039932285.1. Classification (GTDB taxonomy): domain Bacteria; phylum Bacteroidota; class Bacteroidia; order Flavobacteriales; family Flavobacteriaceae; genus Flavobacterium. The sequence continues at coordinate 11,744 of NZ_JBDTQE010000070.1, read as the reverse complement.
ACAAGATTATTCGACTTTCCTTATTACCAACTAGATAAACAAAATTTACTTGATGCTCTTGTCACAAAACAAGATGGCGTTTGGGTAAAAACTTCGACGCAAGAATACATAGACAAAGCAAATACTATTTCGAGGGCATTACTTCGAATGGGGATTCAAAAAAATGATAAAATTGCTGTAATATCAACCAATAATAGAACCGAATGGAATATTATGGATATTGGTGTTTTACAAACTGGCGCACAAAATGTACCGATTTATCCTACTATTTCCGAAGATGATTATCAATATATTTTAAACCATTGTGAGGCAAAATATTGTTTTATTTCAGATGCAGAAGTACTTCGAAAAGTAAATCTGATTAAAAATAATGTACCGAATCTTAAAGAGGTTTTCTCATTTAATGATATTGAAGATTGCAAAAGTTGGAAAGAATTACTTAAACTTGGTGAAGACAAAACAAACCAACACGAAGTTGAAGACAGAAAAAATGAAATTGAAACTACCGATTTAGCTACCATAATATACACTTCAGGTACAACAGGAAAACCAAAAGGCGTAATGCTTTCGCACCAAAATATAGTTTCGAATGCTTTAGATAGTTCTAACAGAATTCCTTTTGATGCCACAAATAGTAAAGCTTTAAGTTTTTTACCTGTTTGTCATATTTTCGAGCGAATGATATTGTATTTATACCAGTATTATGGAGTATCTATTTATTTTGGAGAATCTATTGATAAGATTAGTGATAATCTAAAAGAAGTAAAACCAACAGTTATGTCTGTTGTACCTAGGCTTTTAGAAAAAGTATATGACAGTATTTATGCAAAAGGAACAGAGCTTACTGGAATAAAAAAGAAACTTTTCTTTTGGTCTATCGATTTAGGATTACGATACGAACCTTACGGAGCAAATGGCTGGTGGTACGAAATGCAACTTAAAATTGCTAAAAAACTTATTTTCAGTAAATGGAAAACAGGTTTAGGTGGTAATTTAGATCTCATGGTTTCTGGAAGTGCCGCTTTACAACCAAGACTAACTAGAATTTTTGCAGCAGCAGGAATTCCCGTTATGGAAGGTTACGGACTAACCGAAACTTCTCCTGTAATATCAGTAAATGATATGAGAAACAAAGGTTTCAAAATTGGAACTGTAGGAAAAGTAATAGATAATGTAGAAGTAAAAATTGCTCAAGATGGCGAAATTCTTTGCAAAGGTCCAAACGTAATGATGGGTTATTACAAAGATGAAGCACAAACTAAAGACGTTATCAAAGACAGCTATTTTCACACTGGTGATATTGGAGAATTTGACAGTGAAGGTTTCTTGAAAATTACCGATCGTAAAAAAGAAATGTTTAAAACCTCTGGTGGAAAATATATTGCACCACAATTATTAGAAAACACGATGAAACAATCTCGTTTTATCGAGCAAATTATGGTAATTGGAGATGGTGAAAAAATGCCCGCAGCTTTTATACAACCCAATTTTGAATTTGTAAAAGAATGGGCAGCATTGCACAATGTACCATTAGGAAGTACTAATGAAGAAATAATTACAAACCCAAAAGTTATCGAACGAATTCAGCAAGAAATCGATTTATTGAACGAAAAATTCGGTAATTGGGAAAAAATAAAACGTTTCGAGCTCACACCAGATTTATGGACAATTCCTGCTGGTCATCTTACTCCAACATTAAAACTTAAACGAAAAGTAGTTTTGGAAAAATACTATGGTTTATACGAGAAAATTTATAATTAAATTTATTTAAAAAGATAATAAATACTCCTTATTATGAAAACAAAAACGTTCCTATTATCAGTATTTATTATCTTTTTATTTAATAGTTGTAAAAACACACCAGAAGAATCTCTTAAAGCCAATTATTTAGATTTTTCTAAACGAGACGATCAGTTTACTGGCGGAATAAAAATGATTCCGATTACAACTCCCATAGGAAAATTTAAAGTTTGGACAAAAACCGTAGGAAATAATCCAACCATAAAAGTCCTTTTACTTCATGGCGGACCAGGATTAACACATGAATGTTTCGAAAGTTTTGATGGTTATTTTCCAAACCAAAGTATCGAATATATTTATTACGATCAACTTGGCTCTTATTACAGTGACCAACCAAATGATAACCGTTTGTGGACAAACGAACGCTTTGTAGAAGAAGTAGAACAAGTTCGGAAAGCATTAAAACTAGACAACACTAATTTTTACTTACTAGGACAATCATGGGGAGGAATTCTCGCCATGGAATATGCTTTAAAATATCAAAAAAATCTAAAAGGACTCATCATTTCAAATATGATGGCAAGTGCGCCAGAATATAACAAATATGCCGAAAAAGTTTTAGGACCACAAATGGATCCTGTAATTTTGAAACAAATTCAAGACCTAGAAAAAAATAACGATTTTGCGAATCCTAAATACAGCGAATTACTCTTCAAATATTATTATACCGAGCATATTCTGAGAAAACCTTTAGATGAATGGCCAGAATCTATCAACAGAGCATTCAAACATCTTAACCCAAATGTATATGTCTTTATGCAAGGACAAAGCGAATTTGGAATCACAGGAAACGCAACATTAAAAAATTGGGATGTAAAATCTAGACTTAAAACATTAACTATTCCAACTTTAGCCATTGGTGCAAAATATGATACTATGGATCCTGAACACATGAAATGGATTGCCTCAGAGGTGCAAAACGGTCGATTCTTATTTTGTTCAAACGGAAGTCATTTATCTCAATACGATGATCAAAAAAATTATTTCACGGGTGTAATTAAGTTTTTACATGATGTAGATAGTGGAAATTTCAATAAATAACTATTAACACCTTAATTATCAACAAGATATTTTTAAAATAGTTAACAATTTTAACTATTATTTTAAATAATTACTTTATTTTTTAATACTTTTATTACAATAACCAATTAAAAACTAAACTATGAATTTAAAAAACTTTATTATTGGAGGAATTGTCGGAGGAATTGTAGATTGGCTTTTAGGATGGCTCTTTTACGGAATCATTTTCAAAGACACTTTTCCTAGTTCAGAAACCATGAATATGATGATGATAACCATGGGCTGCTTTACAGTAGGTTTTTTCATCTCTTACATTTTTATAAAATGGGCAGGAATTTCAAACATTGTAACTGGACTTAAAGCTGGTGCAGTAATAGGAATATTTATGGGACTAACCTCTGAGTTTTTTGGAAGTGAGTCTATGGCAACACCCGATTATAAAATGATTGCAACTGGTGTGTTTATTTCTATTATGATGTGTGCATGTGTTGGTGCATCTATCGCATTTGTAAACAGTAAATTAAAATAATTCTCAATAAAATTAATATTCTTAAAAATTCCTCTTATCTAGAGGAGTTTTTTTTTAACATAAAATAATTTATATTTATTATGCGTGCATAGTATTTTTTTATTATCTTTGATTTTCAATTATCTAAAATGAAAGACAAAACAATCGATTATGTACTTCGAGCAACTTGGCAAGCCGTTGCCAGAATGTATAATGAAGAAGCTGCAAAATTTGATGGTACTATGGCAACAGGTTTTGCATTATTAAGTATCGATAAAGAAGGAGGAACACCTTCAACAACATTGGGGCCAAAAATGGGAATGGAAGCCACGAGCCTAACACGAACATTAAAATCGATGGAAGAAAAAGGACTTATTTTTCGAAAGCCAAACCCAAATGACGGACGAGGTGTACTTATATATCTGACGGAATTTGGGAAAGAAAAAAGAGAACTATCTAAAACTACCGTACTCAAATTTAATGAAGCAGTAAAAAATAATGTATCCGCCGAAAAACTTCAAAACTTTATGGAAGTTTCCGAAATAATAAACGAGTTAATACAAGAAAAAAAAATATTCAATCACACGAGCGCCAGCGAACTGGCGTAGCAAACTGAAAAAAAGAAAAAATGAAGCGTATTATTAAAAAAGTTGCAGTCATTGGATCCGGAATTATGGGTTCAGGAATTGCTTGTCATTTTGCCAACATTGGTGTTGAAGTCTTGCTTTTGGACATTGTGCCAAATGCTTTAACAGATGCCGAAGCAAAAAAAGGGCTTACACTTGAAAACAAAATTGTTCGAAACCGAGTGGTAAATGAGCACTTAGCCAACTCATTAAAATCGAAGCCCTCTCCTATTTACAGTCAAAAATTCGCCAGCCGAATTACAACTGGAAATACTACAGATGATATGGCAAAAATTGCTAATGTCGATTGGATTATTGAGGTTGTTGTAGAACGTTTAGACATTAAGAAATTAGTTTTTGAACAAATCGAGAAATTCCGTAAACCGGGAACTTTGGTTACTTCAAACACTTCAGGTATTCCAATTCATTTTATGAGTGAGGGACGTAGCGAAGATTTCCAACAACACTTCTGCGGGACACACTTTTTTAACCCAGCGCGTTACTTAAAATTATTTGAAATCATTCCTGGTCCAAAAACTTCAACTGAAGTATTGGATTTCTTAAACGAATATGGTTCTAAATTCTTAGGAAAAACTTCGGTTGTTGCTAAAGATACTCCAGCATTTATTGGAAATAGAATTGGTATTTACGGAATTCAAAGTTTATTCCACCTTGTAAAAGAAATGGAATTGACTATTGAAGAAGTTGATAAATTGACTGGTCCAGTAATTGGCCGTCCAAAATCGGCTACTTTCCGTACGGTTGACGTAGTTGGTTTAGATACTTTGGTACACGTTGCTAATGGTATTTACGAAAACTGCCCGAATGACGAACAACATGAATTGTTCAAACTTCCAGAATTTGTAAACAAAATGATGGAAAACAAATGGTTCGGAAGCAAAACTGGCCAAGGTTTTTATAAAAAAGTAGATAAAGACATTCTTTCTCTTGACTTAGATACATTAGAATATCGTCCTGCTAAAAAAGCTTCTTTCGCAACTTTAGAATTAACAAAAACAATTGATAAACCAATCGATCGTTTTAAAGTTTTGGTTAAAGGAAAAGACAAAGCAGGTGAATTTTACCGTAAGAGTTTCGCAGGAATGTTTGCTTATGTTTCAAATAGAATTCCTGAAATCTCAGACGAATTATACAAAATTGACGATGCTATGAAAGCTGGTTTTGGATGGGAAAATGGTCCATTCGAAATCTGGGATGCTATTGGTGTTGAAAAAGGAATTGAAATCATGAAAGCGGAAGGTTTAGAACCTGCTGCTTGGGTTAACGAAATGTTAGCATCTGGAAGTACAAGTTTTTATTCTGTAAAAGAAGGAGCTTCTTATTTCTATAATATTCCAACAAAATCTCAAACTAAAGTTCCTGGACAAGATTCATTCATTATTCTAAATAACATCCGCGAAAGCAAAAAAGTTTGGAGCAACAGTGGTGCAATTATACAAGACTTAGGAGACGGAATTTTGAATTTAGAATTCCAATCTAAAATGAATACTATTGGTGGCGATGTACTTCAAGCTATCAATAAAGCAATCGATTTATCCGAAAAAGAATACCAAGGTTTAGTTATTGGTAACCAAGCAGCGAATTTCTCTGTTGGAGCTAACATCGGAATGATTTTCATGATGGCAGTAGAGCAAGAATACGATGAGTTGAATATGGCCATCAAAATGTTCCAAGACACGATGATGCGTGTACGTTACTCAGGAATTCCTGTAGTTGTTGCACCTCACGGAATGACTTTTGGTGGTGGTTGCGAAATGAGCTTACATGCTGATAAAGTAGTTGCTGCCGCAGAAACCTATATGGGACTAGTTGAATTTGGTGTTGGAGTTATTCCTGGCGGTGGAGGTTCGAAAGAATTGGCATTGCGTGCATCGGATTTATTCCGTAAAAACGATGTCGAATTGAATGTGCTTCAAGAATATTTCATGACTATCGCTATGGCAAAAGTATCAACTTCGGCTTACGAAGCTTTTGATTCTGGACTTTTACAACATGGTAAAGATATTATAGTTGTAAACAAAGACCGTCAAATTGCAGAAGCTAAGAAACATGCTTTATTAATGGCCGAAGCCGGTTATACACAACCAATCCGTAGAACTGATGTAAAAGTTTTAGGAAAACAAGCATTAGGAATGTTCTTAGTTGGAACCAATCAAATGGTTGCCGGTAAATACATCTCAGAACATGATCTAAAAATCGCAAACAAACTGGCGTATGTTATGGCTGGTGGTGATTTATCTGAAGCTACATTAGTATCTGAACAATATTTATTAGATATAGAACGTGAAGCTTTCTTGTCACTTTGCACGGAAAGAAAAACGTTAGAAAGAATACAGTTTATGTTAACCAAAGGGAAACCATTAAGAAACTAAAAGATGAAAACAGCATATATAGTAAAAGCATATAGAACTGCCGTTGGTAAAGCACCAAAAGGAGTTTTTAGATTTAAACGTCCTGATGAATTGGCAGCAGAAACCATCGAATTTATGATGAATGAATTGCCTAATTTCGACAAAACCCGTATTGATGATGTTATGGTTGGAAATGCCATGCCAGAAGCAGAACAAGGTTTAAATGTAGGTCGTTTAATATCCTTAATGGGATTAAAAATCGAAGACGTACCAGGTGTAACTGTCAATAGATATTGCGCTTCAGGATTGGAAACAATCGGGATGGCAACTGCCAAAATTCAATCAGGAATGGCACATTGTATCATTGCTGGCGGAGCAGAAAGCATGAGTTATATCCCAATGGGAGGTTACAAACCTACTCCAGATTATAAAATGGCTGCAGCAGGACATGAAGATTACTACTGGGGAATGGGTTTAACATCGGAAGCGGTGGCAAAACAATTCAACATTTCACGTGCAGACCAAGATGAATTTGCTTTTCAATCACATAATAAAGCTTTGAAAGCACAAGCTGAAGGTAAATTTGACAAACAAATCGTTCCAATTACAGTAGAGCAAACTTTTATCAATGAAAATGGTAAAAAAGAAACCAAATCATATGTGGTAAACAAAGACGAAGGACCAAGAGCTGGAACTTCTGTTGAAGCATTAGCTGGCTTAAGACCCGTTTTTGCTGCCGATGGAAGTGTAACAGCTGGTAACTCTTCACAAATGAGTGATGGAGCTGCTTTTGTACTGGTTATGAGCGAAGAAATGGTAAAAGAATTAAACCTTGAACCAATCGCAAGATTAGTAAATTTTGCTTCAGCAGGAGTTGAACCAAGAATCATGGGAATTGGCCCCGTAAAAGCGATTCCAAAAGCATTGAAACAAGCAGGATTAACTTTAAATGATATCGATTTAATCGAATTGAACGAAGCTTTTGCTTCTCAAGCATTAGCAGTTACACGTGAATTGGGTTTAAATCCTGATATCATCAATGTAAATGGTGGCGCTATAGCATTAGGACATCCACTAGGTTGTACAGGTGCAAAACTATCAGTGCAACTTTTTGAAGAAATGAGATTAAGAAAAAGCAAGTACGGAATCGTTTCTATGTGTGTAGGAACTGGTCAAGGAACTGCAGGGATTTACGAATTATTAAATTAACAATAAAAAAGATATTGTGATGGAAGACATAACAAGAGGCGGACAGTTTTTAGTAAAAGAAACAAAATGTGAAAACGTATTTACACCAGAAGATTTCTCAGAAGAGCAAATCATGATGCGTGCTATGGTTAAAGAATTCACGGACAAACAATTGTGGGCAAATAAAGATCGTTTTGAAAAAAAAGATTATGCATTTACCGAAGAAAGCATGCGCAAAGCTGGTGAACTAGGACTTTTAGGAGTTGCTGTTCCTGAAGAATACGGTGGATTGGGAATGGGATTTGTATCTACAATGCTAGTTTGCGATTATATTTCGGGTGCAACGGGTTCATTTTCTACTGCTTTTGGAGCACATACAGGAATTGGAACCATGCCAATAACGCTTTACGGAAGCGACGAACAAAAGAAAAAATATGTACCAAAATTAGCTTCAGGCGAATGGTTTGGTGCCTATTGCTTAACAGAACCAGGAGCAGGATCTGATGCTAATTCTGGAAAAACTAAAGCGGTTTTATCTGAAGATGGAAAATATTATTCTATCACTGGACAAAAAATGTGGATTTCTAATGCAGGATTTTGTTCGGTATTTATAGTTTTTGCAAGAATTGGTGATGACAAAAATATTACTGGTTTTATCGTTGAAAATGATCCAGCAAACGGAATAACAATGAATGAAGAAGAGCACAAACTAGGTATTCGTGCCTCTTCTACTCGCCAAGTATTCTTCAATGAAACGAAAGTTCCTGTAGAAAACATGTTGTCTGAAAGAGAAAACGGATTCAAAATCGCTATGAATGCTTTAAATGTTGGTCGTATCAAACTTGCAGCTGCTTGTTTAGATGCACAACGTAGAGTTATTTCTGGCTCTGTAAAATATGCTAACGAGAGAATTCAATTTAATACACCAATCTCTAGTTTTGGAGCGATACGTTCTAAATTAGCCGAAATGGCAACTTCATGTTACGCTGGAGAAAGTGCTTCTTATCGTGCTGCAAAAGGTATCGAAGACAGAATCACTGCACGTGAAGCTGAAGGAGCAACGCACCAAGAAGCGGAACTAAAAGGTGTTGAAGAATTTGCTATCGAATGTTCTATTTTAAAAGTAGCAGTTTCAGAAGATGTACAATCATGTGCTGATGAAGGAATTCAAATTTTTGGTGGAATGGGATTCTCAGAAGACACACCTATGGAAAGTGCTTGGAGAGACGCTCGTATTGCTCGTATTTATGAAGGAACAAACGAAATAAACAGAATGCTTTCTGTTGGAATGTTAATCAAAAAAGCCATGAAAGGTCATATTGATCTACTAGGACCAGCATCAAAAGTACAAGAAGAATTAATGGGAATTCCATCATTTGAAACGCCGGATTATTCTGAATTATTTGCCGAAGAAAAAGAAATGATTGGCAAATTAAAAAAAGCATTCCTTATGGTTGCTGGTGGAGCCGTTCAAAAATATGGTCCAGATTTAGATGCACACCAACAATTATTAATGGCTGCTGCCGATATTCTAATCGAAATTTATATGGCCGAAAGTACTATTCTTAGAACTGAAAAATTAGCTAAATCAGCAGGTGAAGACAAAGTAAAAGAACAAATTGCAATGGCAAAATTATACTTATACCAAGCCGTAGATATTATCACTATCAAGGGTAAAGAAAGTATAATCTCTTTTGCTGAAGGAGATGAACAACGTATGATGTTAATGGGATTACGCCGTTTTACAAAATATGCAAACATGCCAAATGTTGTAGGTTTAAGAGAAACAATTACAACTAAATTAGTTGCAGAAAACGAATATTGCTTCTAAATAAATTCTTTTTAATTAATTTAAAAAAAGTCACACTAACTATTTTGTTATTGTGGCTTTTTTATTTGTAATTTTATAACTTAAATAAATAATCTTATGAAAAAGTTACTCTTATTATCGTGTTCTCTTCTTTTAATCATAATCGCTTGCAAAAGTAGTGCAGGTAACAAAAATGAAATAAAAACGACCTTTTCTCCCAAAAGTGAAAGTACTGTATCTGGCACTGCCAATTTTATCGAAAAAAATGGAACTGTAACAATGGTCGCAAATTTGAGTGGTCTTACGCCAGGAGAGCATGCCATTCATATACATGAGAAATCTGATTGTTCAGCTGCTGATGGAAGTTCGGCTGGAGGTCATTGGAATCCAACATTCAAAAAACATGGAAAATGGGGGGATGCAGAGCATCACAAAGGAGATATCGGTAACTTTACTGCCGATGCAAATGGAAATGCCACTGTAAAATTTTCTACAAACGAGTGGTGTATTGGTTGCGGTGATGCTACTAAAGACATCGTAGGAAAAGGACTTATCGTTCACAAAGGAACGGATGATTTTACTTCACAACCCGCAGGAAATGCTGGTGCAAGAGTAGCTTGTTCTGCAATTATTAAGTAACATATTCTATTTTTAATTGAAAGAAAAAGAAATTCATTACTTCAAAAATCCCCAAGAATGGAGAAAATGGTTACACGAAAACCACCATTCTTCAACTGGAATTGAATTAATTTTTTATAAAGTAGATAGTCCGTTTGAAAGTATGCGTTGGGAAGAAGCGGTTCAAGTAGCTATTTGTTATGGTTGGATAGATTCGACCGTTCGAAAATTAGACGATGAACGCCGAAAACAAACATTTACGCCAAGAAAAGACAAAAGTGTTTGGAGTAAATTGAACAAAACGTATATAGAAAAATTAATTTCAGAAAACTTAATGCACAAAAGTGGATTAGCTAAAATTAAAATTGCCAAGCAAAATGGCTCCTGGACATCTTTAGATAATGTAGAAGACTTAATAGTTCCCGAAGATTTACAAAAAGCTTTTAACAGCAATAAAATTGCTTTCAATAATTATACAAATTTCAGTTTTACTTATCGAAAAAGTTATCTCTATTGGTTAAATCAAGCCAAAAGAGAAGAAACTCGAACAAATAGAATATCTGAAATTATAAAATTTTGTGAAGCTAATATAAAATCTAGATAATAATTATAAAAAAACTAGCCCTAAAAAGATTTTCTTTTTTAGGGCTTTGTTTTAAAAATAACTAACTACTTTATATCTAATAAAAATTATTCTTTGAAAAATAAAATTTTAAAATACCCAATATTGTCTGTTTCTAATAACCAAACACCATTTTTAGCATAATAAGTCTTAAAAAATAATTTTTGATTATTTTGAATACTACTCAAATAATTTGAAAACAATAAATTATTCTCCTGAGCAATTAATCCTTCTGAATCTAAAGCTTTCTTTTCATAGCCAATATTATTAAAATAAGAATTAATAAACTTTCCGTTACTAATTTCTTTATTTTCGGCAGAAACACTAAAAGCAATTTTATTAAATTTTATAACATTTCCAGTCATTTTGTTAATAAATGAATACTGAATATAACCTTTCTTATCAGATGGAGAAGTAATTGAAAGTAATAATTTTTCGTCTCTAATTGTCAAAATCAGCTTTAAGTTTGTTACAATTTGGTTGGCATTAAAATCATTTTTATCATTTATTGTTTGAACAGATTCCCAGATTTTATTTCCGGATTTATCAAATTTAAAAACATAAAAACCCAATGGTTCATTTGTAATATTGCTAGAGCTTTTTGCGCTTTTCCCAAATAATCCGTATACATATACTTCCTCTGTTTTCTGGTCTATTACATAATTATTAATAGTTAAATCGCTTACATAAGTATCTCTAGTCTGCGGATTTGTATAAATATAACCTCCACCATTATTACTATATATTAGATTTTTGTATTGAAAATCAACTTTATAAGCAAAATCATTTAACACTACACCTCCATAACTATATATTGTACGATATAGCGTTGCGGATTTGTAATCTTTTGCAATAGATTTTGTGATTAGACTAAAATTATACTCATTTACACGAATATTAAATGATAAATCATTATATTTCGTGAAATTATCTCCTATAATCCTATCCAAATCTGGCTTTTTCATAGAAAATTTTTCGTTTTCTCGAGTAACAATATCTGTAACACTTAATGATAATTGATCTTTTTCAAAATTTATATTACCTTTATTATCTTGATTTAAAATACTGAATTCATAATCATCATTAAAATATTGAAAGTTTTCATTCATTTTAAAAAATGGAGATGACTTCCCATTTACAACCAGCTTAAACTGATCTGTTTTTTCTTCTGTTTTAGAAG
>NZ_JBDTQE010000069.1:0-14404 GCF_039932285.1 Flavobacterium sp. | reverse complement strand
AACTTCTAAACTTTGTACCTTTGCGCCTTAAGAAAACAGAATAAAATGATTGAAATAGGAAAATACAATACACTAACCATACTTCGTGAGACTAAGGTTGGATTATATTTAGGTTTGCCCGAAGAAAATAAAGATCCAAGTAAAGATATATTATTACCTATTAAATATATACCAAACGAGTTTGAAATAGGCGAAGAACTTATTGTTTTTGTCTATCTAGACCACGAAGAACGTCCTGTAGCAACGACACTTGAACCTTATATTTTGTTAAACGAATTTGCTCTATTACGTGTAAACTACGTAAACCAAGTAGGTGCTTTTATGGACTGGGGAATGGAAAAAGACATTCTGGTTCCGTTTAAAGAACAAGCCAGACCGATGGAAAAAGGAAAACGTTATTTAGTTTACCTTTATATGGACGAAAAAACAAACCGATTAGTTGCTTCAAGTAAAACCAATCAGTTTTTAAATAATGATAATATCACAGTCGAAAATGGAGAAGAAGTAGATCTAATTGTTTCTCATATTACAGAAGTAGGTATTAATGTTATCATTAATGAAAAACATAAAGGCTTACTATACAAGAATGAAGTTTATGATGATTTACGAACTGGAGACAGAATTGTAGGTTATATAAAAAACATTCGCCCTGATGGAAAAATAGATGTATCTGCAACAAAATTAGGTTTCGAAAAAGTTGAGCCAAGCGCACAAGTTATTCTTGACGAACTTAAAGCCAGTCGCGGTTTCCTTCGTTTAAATGATGATTCTCATCCGGAAGATATAAAAACGGTTTTGAGAATGAGTAAAAAAACCTTCAAAAAAGCAATTGGTACTTTGTATAAAGAAAAGCTTATTGAGATAAAAGAAGACGGAATTTATCTAGTAAAAACTTTGTAATAAAAAAAATGTTCAGCTTTTGCTGAACATTTTTTTTATCTAAAAATTCTAAGTTAGTCTAAAAATCTAACAAATCTAATTATTCAACATTACCGGCATAACTAGCATAGTAACTGTTTCTCCCTCGTCAAGACCATCAGCAGGAGTAAGGATTCCCGCTCTGTTTGGCATAGACATTTCTAACATAATCATATCAGATTGTAAGTTACCTAACATTTCTAACAAGAAACGTGAGTTAAAGCCTATTTGCATATCATCACCTTGATAATCACAAGTTAAACGCTCTTCAGCTTTGTTTGAATAATCTATATCTTCTGCAGAAATGTTTAATTCTGTTCCTGCAATTTTAAGTCTAATTTGGTGCGTTGTTTTGTTAGAGAAAATCGCCACACGACGTACAGAACTTAAAAATTGTGTTCTGTCGATCATTAATTTATTTGGATTTTCTTTTGGAATTACTGCTTCATAATTAGGGTATTTCCCATCAATTAATCTACAAGTTAAAATATAATTATCAAAAGAGAAAGTAGCATTCGAATCGTTATATTCAATAGTTACTTCTTCGTTTGAAGTTGCAAGAATTCCTTTCAAAATATTTAAAGGTTTTCTTGGCATAATAAAATCAGCTACTTGCGATGCTTTTACATCAGTACGAGCGTATTTTACTAATTTATGAGCATCAGTAGCAACAAAAATTAATCCTTCTGGAGAAAACTGAAAAAATACACCAGACATTACTGGACGTAAATCATCATTTCCAGCAGCAAAAATTGTTTTGCTCACGGCTGTCGATAATACTTCGGCAGGAACAATTGTTTTAGATGGTTCGTCTAAGTTTACAGATTTTGGAAATTCATCACCTGGAGCATAAGCCAATGCATATTTTCCTGATTGTGAGCTAATTTCGATAGTATTATTTTCTTCTACTGTAAATGTAAGTGGTTGTTCTGGGAATGTTTTTAGTATTTCCAATAATAATTTTGCAGGAACAGCAACGCTTCCTTCGCTATTAGAATCGATTGTAAGTGAGGCTGACATGGTAGTTTCTAAATCGGAAGCAGAAACTAACAATTCGTTTTTCTTTAATTCAAATAGGAAATTATCTAAAATAGGCAACGTATTACTACTGTTGATAACGCTTCCTAAAACTTGCAATTGTTTTAATAAATATGAGCTTGATACTATAAACTTCATCATCTTTTTTTTAAATTCTTCTGTTCTGAATTTTCAGAACATTATTATTTTTTACAAATATATCGTAAACTAATCAGTATTGAAAACATTTTTATCAACAACTAACGGCCAAATTGCCTTTTTCTTAAATAAGTAATCACAATTCCAAAAAACAGTAATAATACCAATGGTAATCCGACAGTTAGCAATTGAGTATAGGTATAGTTTTCAGCTACTTTTTCTTTATCTAATAATGGTAAATCGACTTCTTTACTTCTAATGTTAATAAGTCCGTTATCATCAAGTAAATAATTCACGCAATTCATTAAAAATTCCTTGTTGGCATACATTTTATTAGTCCATTTATCAAAACCTAATTCTAATGGTTGCCCTTTTTCATCGAGTTGGTTTTTAATAATATCACCATCAGAAACCACAATCATTTTAGATGGTTTTCCTTTGGCTTTAAAACTAGGATCGTTAAAAGCTAAAACTCTATTTTCGAAAACAGAAGAAAAATTTCCTTCAAGCAATACACTTACAGGAATATTTCCTGGTTGAAAGTCTTGTGGATTTGGCTTTTCGTTTACCATTTTCAAATCAATTTCAACTGGAGTTCCTACTTTTTTTGAATAAATAGAAGTCTGTAATAGGATTGTTTTCTTGATTCCGTTTTTTAGAGTATCAATAGCATTGGCAAAATCTAATTTTACACCATCAATATTATTTACAATTGGATGTTTACTTTCAGGAAAAATATAGGGCGAAAAATACCATGGATATTTCTCATATTGTGTCTGGTTTCCCTTGTTTCCAGATGCTAACGAAATAGGCGCGCATTGTATATCTTTTACCAATATTGGATTTATTCTGAATCCGTATTTAAAAAACATATCATTTAAACCCAAATCGAAAGGAAAAGCAAAACTTGTTCCTGTTTTATTTAGATTTTCCATATCAATATTTACGGTTTCTACCAACCATAATGTTTTACCACCATTGATAATGAACTGGTCTAAAACTTGTTTTTCTTCGTCAGAAAATGCTGCTTTTGGTTTGGCAATGATAGCTAAATCGAAAGTTTTTAATGCTTTTGCGAAAAGCACAGGATTTTTAGAAACTGAATCTAAAGGGAAAGGCGCAATAAAATAATTCTCGCGAACTGATTGTAAAAAGTCGGCTTTAAAAATATCGGGTAATTCGTTTTTGCCTTTTATAACGGCAATTTTCTTTTGTTTTTTAGTTGTTATTTTATGAAAACCATCAGCAAAAGCATATTCTAAATGTTGTACAGAACTCACTACTTTTTGTTCGGTTGTAGCTCCTAATTTGTTTTTTAATAATGAAATTTTAGTGCTTTTGTCTTTATAAGTCGCAATTGCCCATGGGAAAACCATCTCTTTAGATTGTTTTCCTTTGTCGTCAACAGTAATATTTGTAGGTGTTAATCCTCGTTGCACAAAAGATTCGATGATAGCATCGGCTTCTTCAGGATTTTCTAAAGGGTTTACAAATTGGTAAATTATATTAGGATTATAAGCCTTAAACTCATCTAGAATTTGCTTGGTTTCGTTTTGTAAACGTTTAAATTCGTGTGGAAAATTACCTTCTAAAAAAACATCAATATACAAAGGTTCTTTAGCATTTTTTATAATATCTAACGAAGTTTCAGATAAAGTGTAACGTTTGTCATGCGTTAAATCGAAACGATGAAAAAATTGACTCCCTATACCATTTAAAACAAGAATAATGGCAATTGTGAATAATAATATCTTATTTTTCTTTTTCTTAACTGGTATCATTACGATTTGTATGATTTTAATTTATAAACGGTAAACGACAAAAATAGTATAGTTATACTCACAAAATAAATAATATCTCGAGTATCAATCACACCACGACTCATACTTTTGTAATGGTAATCCATTCCGAATGATTCAATTATTTCGCCAAAATTGCCAAATATCTTGTAGTTTGCAATGCCTTGAAATCCAAAATAAAAAACAAAACACAAAAATACCGAAATAATAAAAGCTACGATCTGATTGTCTGATAAAGTGGAAGTATAAATTCCAATGGAAGTATAAGTTGCCATAAGAAATAATAGACCAAAATACGAACCTAATGTACTTCCGAAATCTATATTTCCTTCAGGTAATCCCAAATCATAAATTACTTTGACATAAACTAATGTTGGGATTATGGCGATAATTAGTAATAAAAAAGCACCCAAAAATTTTCCATTTACAATTTCCCAAAGCGATAATGGTTTGGTTAGTAAAAGCTCCATAGTTCCTTGTTTTTTCTCGTCCGAAAAACTACGCATGGTAACAGCTGGAATTAGGAATAAAAGGATCCAAGGTGCAATGGTAAAAAACGGTGTCATGTCTGCAAATCCAGAGTTTAGGATATTGTAATCTCCATCAAAAACCCACAAAAATAATCCGGTTAGTAATAAGAAAATGGCAATAACTAAGTAGCCTATGGGCGAACCAAAAAAGGAACGAAATTCTTTGAATAATATGGCTTTCATTTGTGTTTATTTGTTTATTCGGTAATTCGTAATTATTCTAAGCTTGCTAATTTATCGACACTCCAAGCTTCTGGTTTGTCGTTAAATAATTTTTTTGTAAATGTCCAAACATCATAAAATAATTCTGAGTTTCGGTAATTTTCTAAATCTTGTTCGGTTTCCCAATAACTATAGGTAAAGAAAATACATTTGTTGTTTTTGTCTTGATATAATTCTAAGAAACGATTTCCTTCGGCATTCCGTATTTTTTCTTTCATTAATTCGAAATTTTCTAAAAAAGCTGGAATGTTTTCTTCGTGAAAGCTTAATTTTACTATTCTTACGAACATAGGATTTATAATTTATCTTGTTTTTTTAAACTCTAAAATCAACATTCACCACGTCTCTATATTTCAATCCTAACAATGATTTTGCTGAACCAACAGTTTTTGGATTGCTTTTATAAATGGCAATTTCAAGAAAACCAGCTTCATTAAACATGGCTAACTTTTCGCCTTCATAATCTCTCAGTGTATATTTTTCTGATACTTTAAAATCAGAATAATTAGCATGAATTTTTTTGATGATTTTGGTGCCAAATTTAATCTCAAAATTGCGATTATTTCCAATTTCGGCAAACATTTTTTTCGAGATATTGGTTACACAATTCCCAAAATGATCTACATAAACCACATAACCTTTTATGCTATTCGAATCGGAAGCAACAATGGCTTGCAATTCGTTTACAATTTTTATAGCTGAAATCTCTTTTCCAATTACACTTAGTGACCCGCCTTTTGCAAGATGACAAGCTACTTTTACAAAGACATCTAAATCGGTCGAACCATCGGGTAAGCGATCATGAATGTTTATTTCGACCATTTTTTGAGGTACAATTTTCTGAGTAAGAATACTCAAAATACCATTGTCTGCACAAACAAAAAAATGATCGTTCCATTGTATGGCAATGTGTTTATTTTCGTTAGTTCGCTCGTTATCAATACCAATAAAATGTACAGTTCTTTTTGGGAAACTATTGTATGATGCGTTTATAACATAGCTTGCTTCAGAAATATTAAACAAATCTACATGATGAGAAATATCAATGATTTGAACCTCAGGGTATTCCGAAATTAACTTGCCTTTTAGAGCGCCAACAAAGTGGTCTTTCAAGCCAAAATCAGTAGTAAGCGTAATTATTGACATCTTTTTGTTTATAACTATTCTAGTAATGTTCCTCTAAATTTATTAAATTTGAGATATGCAAAGCTAACTTATTTTTTTAATTTAATCTTCCTGCTTTTGAACGAACGAATCATTGAATTACACGACATTGCTCCAAAAGAATTTTGGGGCACACAAGATGCTCATTTAGAAACAATTAAAAAGTATTATCCGAAGCTAAAAATAGTAGCGCGAGGAACAACACTAAAAGCCTTTGGCGAAAAAGAAGAGCTAGACGAATTCGAAAAACGCTTCAACAGACTCATGGTTCACTTTACACGTTATAATACGATTGATAACAATGTTATTGATAGAGTGATTTTGAGCGATTCTCGAGAAGAACAAAAAATGGCAGACAGCGATAAGATTTTGGTCCACGGAATAGGAGGAAAGCTCATTAAAGCCATGACGCCAAACCAGCAATTACTGGTCGATTGTATAAATAAAAACGACATGGTTTTTGCAGTAGGTCCTGCGGGAACTGGAAAGACTTATACTGGTGTTGCCATGGCTGTAAAAGCATTGAAAGAAAAACAAGTAAAACGTATTGTCTTGACTCGTCCAGCGGTTGAGGCTGGTGAGAATCTTGGTTTTTTACCAGGAGACTTAAAGGAAAAACTAGACCCTTACATGCAGCCATTATATGATGCATTGCGAGATATGTTGCCACCACAAACCCTCGAAGATTATATACTAAAAGGAATTATACAAATCGCACCATTAGCATTTATGCGAGGAAGAACATTGGATAATGCCTTCGTAATTCTCGATGAAGCTCAAAATACGACGCATTCGCAGATGAAAATGTTCTTGACACGTATGGGGAAAAACGCGAAGTTTATGATAACAGGCGATCCAGGTCAGGTCGATTTGCCACGAAGAACCATTTCAGGGCTTAAAGAAGCAATTCTGGTTCTAAAAGACGTGGAAGGAATTGGTATTATTTACCTTGATGACAAAGATATTGTTCGCCATCGATTGGTTAAAAAAGTAATAGACGCTTACAAACAGATTGAGAATAATGATTAAGTAAAGTCATATTTTAAGTTTTTTTATACCTGACAGGTTTCAAAAACCTGTCAGGTATAATTGTTTTAATTTTCCATCAAAACTTAATATTGCATTTTATTTTATGTAGTTTTACCAACATACAAAAAAAATAATTTTGAAGAACGTACTTATTACTGGAGCATCAGGCGGATTAGGAAAAGAATTGGCACTGCTTTTTGTAAACAATGGTTGGCAAGTTATAGCCACAATGATTTCATTAGAAGAGGGCGAGTCACTTCATAATATACCCAATATAAAGCCTTATTTACTCGATGTAACTTCGACACAAAGTATCGAAACGGCAAAGGCTGAAATTCTAAAAGATTTTAAAACTATCGATGTTGTTATCAATAATGCTGGTGTAGGTTACAGAAGTTTTGTCGAATTATCTGAAGATGATAAGATAAAAAGTATTGTAGATATTAACTGGTTAGGAGTTGTAAAAGTATGTAGAGCCTTTATTCCCGTATTTAGAGAACAAAATAACGGACTTTTTATTAATATAACTTCTGTTGCAGGTTTGGTCAATTTGCCTTTGGGAAGTTTTTACCATTCAACAAAAAAAGCGGTCGAAAGTTTCTCAGAATGTATGGCTTATGAGTTGATTGATTTTAATATCAAAGTGTGTACCGTACAGTTTGGAAATGCAAAAACTGATTTTCAGGCAAATGTTACAAAATGTGAAAAATCAGAAATTGAGTCCTATAATAAACTAATGGATAAGGTTACTTATTTATTGCACAAAAAAACAGCTAAGAATAAAGATTTATTGCCAACAATCACTCAAAAAATATTGAGTATTGCCGAAAATCCCCCAAAAAAATTCAAAAGATACACGATAGGTTTCGATGCAAATGCTATGAAAATTCTTCGATCAAGATTAGGTTACAGATTATTTAATAGTTTAATAAGACGTTCAGTGTTATAAAATAATTTTGTTTTTTCAAAAAAAGCAACAGTTATTAAATTGATAATTTATAAAATCTATAATTTTATTTTTATTAAAAAATCACTTGTATTTTTATGTATAATTAAAACTTTTCAACACTATAACGTTTTCGTTAGTGTGTTTAAAATCACTTTGTATTGAACGTAACAAAAATTATATAAATTTAGTCAATAAGGTAAAATTTATCAAATCAAAAACCAACTTTAAAAACTAATTTTATGAATAAACCAACAATTAAAATTTTGTTATTCTCTTTATTAATAGCTAATTATGCTTGTAATACAGAAGACAAATCACAAGACGAGGCATTAAATATTGCTAAACAAAGTAAAGTGATAAATGTAACCAAGCATGACGGACATCCTTTTAGTACGGGGAATATAAACACATCACAAACAAGTAAATATGTTGCAGGGCCTGGGGGAGGCGTAATGATGCAAGCTTTTTATTGGGATGTACCTGCTGGTGGAACATGGTGGAACACTGTTAATGCTAAAGTAACAGATTGGGCAAATGCCGGAATTTCATCTATTTGGTTGCCGCCAGCATCTAAAGCACAAAATGGAGCATTTTCTATGGGTTATGATCCAACAGATTATTTCGATTTTGGAGATTTTAATCAAAATGGTTCTATTGAAACTCGTTTTGGATCAAAAACTGAATTAACTAGTCTTATCACTAATGCTCATCTTCAAAATTTGCAGGTTTTTGCGGATATAGTCATTAACCATAATAGCGGAGGTCAGTTAGAAAGCAATCCCTTTACAGGAACTAATACTTATACTAATTTTAATGGAGTTGCTTCGGGTAAGTTTAAACGAACCTATAATGATTTTTACAAAAATTCATACGGGAATAATGACGAAGGCGCTTTTGGAGGATTTCCAGATCTATGTCATGCTTCACCTTATGTGAAAGATTGGTTATGGTTTAGAGCAGATGGTGTTGGGAAATATTATAAAAACACAATGAAATTTGATGGTTGGCGTTTCGATTATGTAAAAGGTTTTGGTCCTTGGGTTGTTAATCAGTGGAATGCAAATGTTGGAGGTTTTTCAGTTGGAGAATATTGGGATTCGAATGTAAACACTTTAGAATGGTGGGCTAATAATGCCAATAGTTCTGTTTTCGATTTTGCATGTTATTATAAAATGCATGATGCTTTCGACGGAAATAATTTAGCTCTTTTGAATGATGATATGATGTGGAAAAGAAACCCTTATAAAGCAGTAACTTTTGTTTCTAATCACGATACAAACGAAATTTGGAAAAAGAATTTAGCTTATGCTTATATTTTAACTCACGAAGGATATCCAACAATTTTTTATAGAGATTACGAAGAGTGGTTAGACAAATCAAAATTGAACAACTTAATTTGGATTCATAATAATAAAGCAACAGGAAATACATCAATTTTATATTCAGATAATGATGAGTATGTTGCAAGAAGAAATGGTTATAACGGCAATCCAGGTTTAATAGTTTATCTTAATAATTCTGCATCATGGCAAGAAAGATGGGTTCCTACAAACTGGAGCAATGCGCAAATTAAAGATTTTACAGGACAATCTAATTGGTTGCCAACCACACAAGGTGATAGCTGGGTGAAAATACAATGTCCGCCTAATAGTTATTCAGTTTGGTCTATAAATATGTAAACTCTAAATAGTTCTATTAAAAGCTGTTCTCACTAAGAGCAGCTTTTTTTTATAGATAAAAATCACGATTCTTTTGACAATATTCATAAAACAAACTATTTTTGCGGAAACAACAACACAACGATGAACACAATTACAACTACAAATTTTAATTTCCCAAATCAAAAAACTGTTTATCGAGGCAAAGTAAGAGAAGTTTACAATATAAATGAGGAACTTTTAGTTATGGTCGCTACCGATAGATTATCTGCTTTTGATGTCGTTTTACCAGAAGGAATTCCTTATAAAGGGCAAATTTTAAATCAAATTGCCACTAAGTTTATGGAACTCACGCAAGATATTGTTCCAAATTGGCTTATTGCGACACCAGATCCAAATGTAGCTGTCGGACATTTATGTGATCCATTTAAGGTAGAAATGGTTATTCGTGGTTATCTTTCAGGTCACGCAGCCAGAGAATATGCTTTAGGAAAAAGAATAATTTGTGGCGTAACAATGGTTGAAGGATTGAAAGAGAACGATAAGTTTCCCACACCAATAATTACACCAACTACAAAAGCAGATAATGGCTCTCATGATGAAGATATTTCCCGTGAAGACATTTTAGCAAAAAATATTGTATCTGAAGAAGATTATTTAGTTTTAGAAAAATACACTAGAGATTTATACCAACGAGGAACTGAAATTGCAGCTTCACGCGGATTAATTCTTGTTGACACTAAATATGAATTTGGTAAAACCAAGGAAGGAAAAATTGTTCTTATTGATGAGATTCACACGCCAGATTCTTCTCGTTATTTTTATGCCGATGGTTATCAGGAAAGACAAGATAAGAATGAAGAACAAAAACAATTATCAAAAGAATTTGTGCGTCGTTGGTTAATAGGAAACGGTTTTCAAGGACAAGAAGGGCAACAAATACCAGATATGTCTAATGAATATATTATATCAGTCTCAGAACGTTACATCGAATTGTATGAAAATATTTTAGGAGAAAAATTCGTAAAAGCAGATATATCAAATATTAATGAAAGAATTGAAAAGAATGTTTTGAGTTTTTTAAACCAATAAATTAACTATCTTTTAATCATATACTAACCACGTTTTTACGTGGTTTTTCTTTCTTTGTACAAGAAATTAAAAGTTTCTCTTGTTCAAATAAATGTTAAATATATGTTAGAGTTTTAAAAAGGTTGTAACGTATATAATTTCTAAACGTCTTATTAGTAATCATTAATTAAAAATAATCATCATGAAAAAAACAATCATTATTTTAGGAGTAGCTCTAGTAGCTTTTGCAAATGACTCATTTGCATCAAATTCAAATGTTTCAAGCAAAATCAATGTAGAAACTATTTTTAGTCCAACACCACTTTGCACTGCAATTATTAAAGGAGATTTAGAAACTATCAAAAAATTTATTGAATACGGAGAAGATGTAAATCAAACTTCTGATGGTATGACTCCATTAATGTTAGCAGCACGTTATAATAAAGTAGAAATCGTAAAATTTTTACTGGATAAAGGTGCAATAATTGATATAAAAAGCGAAAAAGGTTATACCGCTTTAAATTATGCTCAAATGTCTAAAGCGATTGATGTATTAGATTTACTTAAAAAAGCGTAATGAAAAAATAAAAAAACGCCTTGCTAATTTTAGCAAGGCGTTTTTTTATTTGATGATTTTTATAATTTTAAAGACTACTTTTTTAAAAGCGATTCATAATTAGTCACATAATCATTAACAGATATTTTTGTCATTAATTCTCCAATTAATTCAAAAGGTATGCCGTCTGATTTTTTGAAACGGATGCAACTTTTCCCCATATCCAGTTTGTATTTGCTATGTTTAGGAAATTCAGTAGTAAACCATTCTAATAGTTTAGGGTTTGAGTAAATCCCCATATGGTATAATGCAATGAAGTTTTTTTGTGATGCAATAGCTGTAAATGACAAAGGCAATTTTGGGTCACAATGATAACCTTTTGGATAAATAGAATGAGGAACAACATAACCAACCATTCCGTAAATCATACATTCTTCGAAACCTTTTGGAATATTTTCTAAAATAGTTTTTCGAAGTTTATTAAAAGCTTGTTGTCTTTCTTCAGGAATTTCATTTAGATATTCAGATACATTTTTTGCTTTCGATTGCATTTCAAGAATTATTTTATGTAAAGTTAATATTTTCTGCGATGTAAAATTAATAAAAACATATCTCCTTTCTCCTTTTTAGCACTCAAAAAGTTAATATTATCTTAAATTTTAATACTATGCAATACAAGATACCTTCTTTTAGATATATATTTGCATAGAATATTAGTAGGTATAAAAACAAAATATATTTTAAAAATTAATCATCATGAAAAAATCAATCATTTATTTAGGAATCCTTGTAATCTCTTTTTCAAGTTTTACAGTAAGATCAAATCAGTTTAACAACAAGTTTATCACTAACTATATAGCGTTAAATAGTGAAATAGTCAATCAAGAAAATTTAATTACTTCGGTTGGTGGTATCAATAAAATAA
This sequence comes from Flavobacterium sp., assembly GCF_039932285.1. Lineage (GTDB taxonomy): Bacteria > Bacteroidota > Bacteroidia > Flavobacteriales > Flavobacteriaceae > Flavobacterium. The sequence goes on along the minus strand of NZ_JBDTQE010000069.1, from coordinate 2,407 downwards.
AGTCAGAAAAAATTTATTACAAAGTAAAAGATTCAACACTTTTAGACATTAATACTATTTTTGGATCTCATTACGAAAAATCGATTGACGAAATAATCATTGAAAACAATAGTATTATTGGAACTCAAATTGAAAAACCTGAGTACCTTGTTTATTTTGCAATAATCAATAATGAAGTTATAGATATTTCTATAGATAATGTACAATTTGTTTCACTAAACAAATCAATAGATGATATAATTGCTGAAGATAAAGAGATTACTGAGAGCGATTTACTAAAATAAGGTTAGCTATAAATTTGAAAAAATCTCGATTTATTAGTTCTATTAAATTTTTTAGAATAGCATCTTATCGAATAAGTGTATTACTAACAAAAAGCCGAAATTCAATTTAGAATTTCGGCTTTTTTTAGCCCCGATAGCAGTGGAAATCCTTTTGCTTTTTTCTTTATAAAAGCAAAAGATTGTAACAAATAGCGGGATTAGCTCCTGAAAAAACTATTTAAAATAAGAGAAGGTTTCGTTATTTTCTATTTTTAATAATGTTTCATAGATCAATTTAATCACATTTTCTACGTCATCGCGATGCACCATCTCGACAGTAGTATGCATATATCGTAGAGGCAACGAGATTAATGCCGAAGCCACACCTCCATTACTGTAAGCAAAAGCATCAGTGTCGGTTCCTGTAACACGAGAGGAAGCCAATCGCTGAAAAGGAATTTTGTTTTTCTCAGCAGTATCTATAATCAGTTCGCGTAAATTATTTTGTACCGCAGGAGCATAAGTTACGACTGGGCCTTTACCTATTTTAGTTTCACCTTCTATTTTTTTATCAATCATTGGTGTGGTTGTATCATGACATACATCAGTCACAATGGCAACATTAGGCTTAATAGTTTGTGTAATCATTTCGGCACCACGAAGACCCACTTCTTCTTGAACAGCATTTACAATATACAATCCAAAAGGTAATTTCTTTTTGTTTTCATGAAGCAAACGGGCCACTTCAGCAATCATAAATCCTCCCATACGATTATCTATAGCGCGACAAACAAATTTATCATGGTTCAGAATCATAAATTCATCAGGATAAGTAATGACACAACCTACATGAATACCTAATTTTTCAACTTCATCTTTTGTCATACACCCACAATCGATAAAAATATTATCTATTCTAGTGACTTCTTCTTTACCACGATTACGAGTATGAATCGCTGGCCAACCAAAAACACCTTTTACAATCCCATTTTTTGTATGAATGTTTACACGTTTCGATGGCGCAATCTGATGATCAGAACCTCCGTTACGAATTACATATATTAATCCGTCATCGGTAATATAATTTACATACCAAGCAATTTCATCAGCATGACCTTCAATAACGACCTTATATTTAGCTTCCGGATTTATAACCCCAACTGCAGTTCCGTAAGTATCGGTAATAAAAGTATCCACATATGGTTTCAAATAATCCATCCACAATTTTTGCCCTTCACTTTCAAAACCAGTAGGTGAGGCATTATTTAAATAATTCTCTAAAAAATCAAGAGATGACTTTTTTAATATAGATTTCGTGCTCATAAAAATATTTTTTGCTAAATTATAAATTTGGCATAACAGTTGTACAATAATTATATATTTTTGATAAAAAATTAGTTGAATAAAATGAAATACACACTCACTCTAATAATAATTTGTTTTATAACAACCATTTCACTTGGTCAAGTTAAAAAAAACGATACAATTGAAGTTGAAAAACCTTTAATTGGAATTGATACAGTCGCAAAAATCCCAATTGAGCTGGAAGAAGTTTATATCTCTAATAGATATGATATAAAATCTGCTGAGGAAAGAAAAAGATTTCTAATACTTCAACGTCGTGTACTCAAGGTATATCCTTATGCAAAAATTGCTGCAGATAGACTAACGGCACTTAATATTGGAATGAAAGAGCTAAAATCCGAAAGAGACAAACGAAAATACTTCAAGCTAGTGGAAAACTATCTAACAAACGAATTTGAAGCGCAACTTAAAAAACTCAGTCGCAAAGATGGGCAAGTGTTAGTAAAACTAATAGACAGACAAACAGGATCAACCACTTTCGATTTGATTAAAGAATTAAAAAGCGGTTGGAAAGCCTTTTGGTCTAACAATACCGCAAGATTATTCGACATAAACCTCAAAACCAAATACGATCCTTATACAGTTGCCGAAGATCTTACTATTGAAGGAATATTGTACAAATCATTTATTGACGGAAGGTTACCGAAACAAGCTGCGAAAAATGATGTAAAGTATATTATATATGTAAAAGCCTGGAAAGAATCCCATAAGCCACTTACAACAGAAGAAAAATAAATGAAAAATGCATTTATACATATATAGTGTATTTTTCAATTTTG
>NZ_JBDTQE010000068.1:0-14500 GCF_039932285.1 Flavobacterium sp. | reverse complement strand
GAGATTTATGCCAAATGGAAATCTGAAAAAGATGTGGTTGATAATATTCAAGCGATAAAAACGGAAATTGAAGATTTTAAATATGAAGCCGAACGTGCTGAACGCGATGGAGATTACGGAAAAGTAGCCGAAATTCGTTACGGAAAAATAAAAGAAGCACAAGAAAGATTAGATGTTTTACAAAAACAATTAATTGAAAACCAATCTGGAACTTCCTTGATAAAAGAAGAAGTAACCAGAGAAGATATTGCTGAAGTGGTTGCAAAATGGACGGGAATTCCAGTCATGAAAATGTTGCAAGGCGAACGTGAAAAATTATTACATCTAGAAGATGAGCTACATAAAAGAGTGGTCGGACAAGAAGAAGCTATTCAAGCGGTGAGTGATGCGGTTCGCAGAAGCCGTGCAGGATTGCAAGACATGAAAAAACCTGTTGGAACATTTCTTTTCTTAGGAACAACTGGTGTAGGAAAAACAGAATTAGCGAAAGCGCTCGCCGAATATTTATTCGATGATGAAAATGCCATGACTAGAATTGATATGAGTGAATACCAAGAGCGTCATAGTGTGAGTAGGTTAGTAGGGGCGCCTCCAGGATATGTTGGTTATGACGAAGGCGGACAATTGACCGAAGCCGTGCGTAGAAAACCATATTCTGTAATTCTATTAGATGAAATTGAAAAAGCACATCCTGATACATTTAATATCTTATTACAAGTTTTAGATGAAGGAAGATTGACTGATAACAAAGGACGTTTGGCCGATTTTAAAAACACAATTATCATTATGACTTCTAATATGGGAAGCCAAATAATTCAGGATAAATTTGAGAATCTTAAGGGAAGTATAGAAGCTGCAACTGAAGCTGCAAAAGTAGAGGTTCTAGGTTTGCTTAAACAAACAGTTCGTCCGGAATTTATTAATCGTATTGACGAAATTGTAATGTTTACGCCACTTACCAATGCTAATATTGCTCAAATTGTAGGTTTACAGCTTAAATCGGTTACTAAAATGCTGGCGCTACAAGGAATTACCATGGATGCTACTCCAGAAGCCATTGCTTATTTATCTGAAAAAGGATATGATCCTCAATTTGGAGCTAGACCCGTAAAAAGAGTGATACAACGCGATGTTTTAAACCAATTATCGAAAGAAATTTTAGCAGGAACTATAGCGACCGATAGTATTATTTTATTAGATTCTTTTGACGGAAAGTTGGTTTTTAGAAACCAGAGTGAGTTAGTAAAATAATTTTTTTGAGTAGCATACTGAAAAGTATGCTACTCTTTCATTATAATTACGGTAGCTTTAAATCCAGTACCTAAATTCCATTGATTTTCTGAAATTAGTGTCGATTTTTCGTCAAATATTTTAAACTCAGCAGTGTTAGGTCCTGAAGTTCCTTGGTTTAGTGCTTCGAAATCTATTTTATTTATACCTTTCTCTAATTTTAAATCTAATTGATTAAAATTGCCACCTAAATAAATCTCAGAAATTACAATTTTGTCATTTACTAGAACTCGAATTAAATCACCATCAACCAAACCAAAATCTCTATAAAAAATACCTACAAAATCTGCTTTAGTTTTAAAATCACCTAAAAACATATTTCTTCTATACAATTTCGAATCACCATTTTCTTCACCTGTCCTAGAACTCTTATTTAATTTATCAGCCATCATTTTTCCAGGATTCAAATCACTTGTTGGCGAATTAAATCTGTTAGGTGTTTCTAACTTAGGTGCATCGTAAATTTTAGATGGTTTTTTAAATTTCGTTATTTCAAATGGTTTCGAGATAGAATATTGTGGTGTTGCATTTGAAGTGCTTGGAATTGTCATGTCAACTCTAGGAATTCCAGTAGACGGAATAGAAGAACCTTCCTGAGCAAAACTATTTGCAGAGAAAAAAATGATAAAAAAGAAGCCGTAACATAATTTCATTCTATTTGTGTGTCAATAATTATTCCAATATTATAATTCAAAATATATTTTTATGCTAATGGTTTTCTAATTATAGCTTTAAAATTTCGAAAGCTTTAAAAACTGCCGTATGCAAAATGTCTCCATGATTTTTATCTTCAAAATAGTTATATTTGGCATTAATCATGGATTTATTCTTTATCATTTCAAATAAATTTCCAGCATCATTTACCATGATTTTTCCTTCATTACCAACACCAATAAATACTTTTGTTTTCTGATTAAAATGGGAATTTAAAAACTCAGGTACTTGTTTCAACAATGATTCTTTATTCCACCATAAACTCGGGCTTATAATGATATAATTTGAAAATAGGTTAGGCTTTTTTAATAAAATTTCGGTCGCTAACAGTCCACCTAATGATTGACCAATTATAGTTTTAGAAGAAGTAGTTTTGTATTTTTTTTCGATGAATGGCTGAACTTCTTTCTCAATAAAAGAAATAAATTTTTCAGAACCTCCAGTTGTTGGGTAATCTTTTTTGTCTTTTTCTACTGTTGTTGGATAGGTGAAATCTCTTTTTCTATCTACATTTTCAATCCCTACAACAATAGATTTTGGAACTAAATTTACCCACTCGAAGTTACAATACTGAACCAAACCTACAATATGAATAAAATCTTCATTGGCTGAACCATCGAGTAAATAAATTACGGGATAACTATCTTTTTCACTATAGCCTGCAGGTAAATAAATGTTTAGGATTCTATTTTCGTTTAGTTCTAAAGAATTTATGGTTTCTATTTTACCTAAAACAAAGTCTTTTTCTTGTGCAAAAGAATGTAGTGTTACAAAAATTAGAATTAATATTATTTTTTTCATGATTATAACTTTTTAGCTTCTTCCCAAAAAACATCCATTTCTGTCAATGTCATATCAGACAAATTTTTTCCTAATTCTCCCGCTTTACTTTCTAAATATTGAAATCGTTTGATAAATTTCTTATTGGTTCTCTCTAAAGCATCTTCTGGGTTAATATTCAGAAAACGAGCATAATTTATCATCGAAAATAAAACATCACCAAATTCTGATTCTATTTTATCATGATTACCAGCTTCGACTTCAACCTGTAATTCTTGTAATTCTTCTTGTACTTTATCCCAAACTTGATGTGGTTCTTCCCAATCGAAACCAACTCCTTTTACTTTATCTTGAATTCTAGAGGCTTTAACCAGCGCAGGTAAACTTTTGGGAACACCTTCTAAAACTGATTTTTTGCCTTCTTTAAGCTTTAATTTTTCCCAGTTTTGTTTTACCTCTTCCTCATCAGCCACGACAACATCTCCATATATATGCGGATGACGGTGTATGAGTTTTTCGCAAATATCATTGGCTACATCGCCCATATCGAAACTATTGGTTTCGCTACCTATTTTGGCATAAAAAACAATATGCAACAATAAATCTCCTAGCTCGTTTTTAACTTCGTTTAGGTCATTATCTAAAATAGCATCACCTAATTCATAGGTTTCTTCGATAGTTAGATGACGTAAAGTTTGTAAAGTTTGCTTCTTGTCCCAAGGGCATTTTTCACGCAATTCATCCATTACATCGAGTAATCGATTGAAAGCGTCTAGTTGTTGCTGACGATTATTCATATTTTAGTTTTTTATACTCTCAAAAGAAGAATAGAAAATGATGTTATTATAAATTAAGAATTTCGGCTAATTTTTTTGTCAAATTTTTTCTTGAATATTCTTGTAAACCAACAGGTAAAACTATTAGTTTTTGGGTTAAATATAATTCGAAATAAGATAAAATTAGTTTTTTTAACTTTTCCTTTTCATCATAAGTAAAAAATACACCTGTATTTGTTTGGGTAATAATTTCTGCAAAATCAGAATCTTTAGGGCCAATCGCAATTATAGGTCTTTCGGAAACCATATATTCGAATAATTTTCCTGGAATAATACTTTTAGTTTCTGGCGAATCTATTTCTATTAATAATAAAACTTGCGATTTTTTTTGATGTTCGACTGCTTCTTTATGAGAAACATAACCTAAATTATTTAGATGGGAATTTAGATTAAAAGTCTGAATTGTATCTAAAATTTCTTGGCTTACTTTCCCAATTAGTTTTAATTGAAAAAGATTTGCAAATTTTTCGTTTTCAGCTACTAATTCACTTAAAGATTCCCATAAAATGATAGGATTTCTATCAGATAGAAAAGAGCCAATATGTGCCAATGTAAATTTCTCGTCTACCATTTGTTTCGAGATATTTTCTACATCATAACCATTGGTAATTACTTCAATTGGTTTTGATGTAATTGCCTGAAATTCAGTTTTTGTAGTTTTACTTGTTACAATAATCGTATCGGCAGTATTTAAAACTAGTTTTTCTAAATATTTATGCTTTTTTTGGGCATAAGAAGATAGTTTTAAAGCTGAATGATATCCGATAGTTGTCCAAGGATCACGGAAATCGGCAAACCATTTTACATTCAAATTTCGCTTTAGTTTTAAACCAATGAGATGCAAACTATGTGGTGGTCCTGAAGTAATTATGGTGTCAATTTTATTTTCTGAAATATATTTTTCTAAGTATTTGATCGATGGTTTTACCCACAAAATTCTGGCATCAGGAATAAATAAATTACCACGAACTAAAAGCATCAGTTTTTGAATAAAATTTTGCTTTTTCTGATTCGGAATAATCCCTGAACTTATTCCTTTTGTGTTTTTTTTTGAGAAAATAGAAGCCAATTGGTAAGGTTCGATAATCTTGTTTTTTAGAATAATCGCTTGGGTAGAAACTTCATGAACTAAACCTGTATCTATAATTGGATAAGTAGGGTTTTCAGGAATATAAACAACAGGCTGAATGTTATAATCAGGTAAATATTTCACAAACTTGAGCCAACGCTGAACCCCTGGACCGCCAGCTGGTGGCCAATAATAGGTTATAATCAGGACTTTTCTCATAATCCTTTGGCAATTATTAGTCCTGTCCAAGTTGCCATTAATCCAAAGAAAACACTTAAACTAATGTATAAAAAAGCAATTAATATTTGATTGCTTTGCAGTAGTTGCACATTTTCGTTAGAAAACGTCGAAAACGTAGTGTAACCACCACAAAGACCTGTAATTAAGAAAAATTTTAAATTGGGAGAAACAGCATTTTGTTTTTCTAAATAGCCAAAGAATAAGCCAATAAGTAAGCAACCAATAATATTAGTTACAAAAGTAGCGTAAGGAAAAGTGGCTTGCACATATTTGTTCATAACAACAGTAGTTAAGTAACGTAAAACGCTACCTATTCCTCCGCCAAGTGCTATGTAGAATATGGTTTTCAATTAAGCATTTTTGCGTTTCGTTTCATAATAAATTCCACCACCTAATAACAGTAAAATCCCAATAAAACTTATTAATGAAATAGTACTTCCTGTTTTTATTACTTGTGGTTCAAACTTAAACTCGACAGTGTGTTTTCCAGCTGGAATAGATAAACCACGTAAGGCGTAATCGACTCTTTCGTGACTTAATAATTTTCCATCGATATAAGCATTCCAGCCGTTTTTATAATACATTTCAGAGAAAACTGCATAACCGTTATTTGGATTATTTGAAATATATTTTAAATTGTTTGGTTTGTATGAAGTCAATTGTATGGAAGCATTCGAGGTATTAAATTCATCTCCTTTTGTATTTATACTTGGCTTATAAATATTAAGAAATTGATCTAAATCTGGACTCAAATTTTTAACAGCAATATTTTTTGTTTGCAGTTTATCCAAAGCTTTCATTTCTGCATCAGCAGAATTAACAAATTTCACTTCTTTTACAAACCAAGCATTTCCGTTTGCTTGTGTATTATGAATAGCTATTTTCTCTCCTTTTTTATTGGTTTGGATTAAATATTTAATATTTAGCATATTAATTACTTCCATGTTATTATTTGAAATTTGATAATCAAATAAATCTTGCATTCGTCTAGGTTTTACCGCACTATACCCCCCGATTGATTTATGAAAATAAGAAGCTCTCGGATCACTCATCACATTTTGAGAAACTTCAAAAACACGATAATATGATTTATCTTTTAAGATAGTTGCATCAATATTGGTTTCTTCAATTGGTTCTTCCACTTCTTGTTTAGAAACAAAACTAGAATTGTTTAAATAATTTTTATCAATAAAAAACAAATCCGAAATCATTATTATTCCTACAATTATCACTGCAACTTTATGAGAAATGGTGTTTTTTATAGACAGCCATAATATACCAAAAGCTATTAAGATTAGAAATGAAGAACGCAATAAATCAGCAGAAAACATACTTCTTCTGTCTAATTTTAAAGCATCAATAAATTCTGGCCCGTAAGATTCTGCTAAATAACGATCGCTTCCACCTGCAAAACTAAAACTTCCTTTAAAAATAAATAACAAAGCTAAAACCCCAATACTTACTGATGCTGATTTCCATAAATTTGTCCATTTTTCTTTATCTTCTAATTTAAAAAACGATTGTAATCCCATAATGGCAAGTACAGGCATACAAATTTCGAGTATCACTTGTATCGACGAAACAGCTCTAAACTTATCATACATTGGCACAAAATTGATAAAGAAATCCGTCAATATTTGGAAATTCTTTCCCCAAGAAAGTAATAATGTAACAATTGCGCCACTTAAAAAAACATATTTTATTTTTCTTTTATCACAAAAAAGTGCTATAACTGCTAGGAAAAAAACCACAGCTCCAATATATGCGGGAGCGGCTACAATGGGTTGATCTCCCCAATAAGTGGGCAACCCTTTTACAATTTCTTTAGCTTGATCTTCAGGTACATTTTGTGCAATTGCAAATTCGTACATTGCAGAATCAGTTCCTAAGTTTTCGCTATTTGAGCCTCCAAAAATTCTTGGAGAAATTAAATTTAAACTCTCGACAATACCATAACTGTATTCAGTAATATAATCATAAGTCATTCCTCCAAAATTCGTGTTTTTAGATCCATCAGGATTATAGGATAGTTGACTTTTTCCACGAGTACTTTCTTTAGCATATTCGGAAGTAGCCATTAAGCTAGTTGCATTTGTTCCTACAGCAAATAATCCTGCGATAGCAAAAGTGGAGAAACTATATAATAGCGGTTTAATGTCTTTATTTTTAATTGCTTTGTACACAAAATAAACCAATACAATTAATAAAAATATTAGAAGGTAGTAAGTCATTTGTGGATGATTGGCATTAATTTCTAATGCTGCTGCAAATAATGTGAGCAAACCTCCAAATATATATTTTCTTTGTTGCAAGACCAGTAAAACTCCAGCAATAACCAATGGCATATAAGCAATAGCGTGCGCTTTTGCATTGTGACCAACTCCTAAAATAATTACTAAATAGGTAGAAAAACCAAAAGCCAATGCACCGAAAAATGCTTTGAGTGGATTTACTTTTAATACCAAAAGCAAAACGTAAAACCCTAAGAAATACAGAAACATATAATCTGCAGGACGAGGTAAAAAGCGAATTAATTCATCAATATTTTTAATATAATTATGTGGATATTTTGCGCCTAATTGATAGGTTGGCATACCACCAAAAGCAGAGTTTGTCCAATAGGGTTCGGTGTGATTTTCGGCTCTAAAATCATTTTGTTCTTTCGCCATAGCAGTATATTGTACTATGTCCGACTGAAGAATTTTTTTGCCTTGTAAAACGGGGTAAAAATAAATAACAGAAACTAATGCAAAAGCAAGAATAGCCAATGCATGCGGATAAAATCTTTGTAATTTGTTCATAAATTAATGAATTGAATCTAAATAAGGCGTGAAGGTAGTAAAAATTTAGATTTCAGATTTCAGATTTCAGATTTTTATCTAACTGTGTAACATTCTTAATCTGAAATTTGAAATCTGACTATTACTCTACTTCCTCATAATCTATATAATCGCCAACTTGTTTGGTAGGTTTTAGATTCTCTTTTTTAGGAGTTTGAGAATCTTGATTATTTTGCTGATTAAAAGGATTTTGGTTTTGATGTTTATCGAAATTATCCTGTACTTTATTGACAGCTTTTTGCAAAAGTATCGGCAAAAATATACGTGACAAGAATTTGATTAGGTAATAAAACCCAATCATATAAATTATTGTTCTAAAAAAACCATTAAAAGAAGCTTCTTGCATTGTCTAATTTTTTTTCAAATTTAATAAAACTAAATTTTAAAACTAAATTTTGATTCTTAAAATAATGATAAAATATATTAGACAAATTTTAATAATAAAAAAAAATGTTTATTTGGGTTGTGTGGGATAATTAAGCAATTGATCTTTAGTTAACGATCTTTAGAGGTATATAACGATAGTAATTAAAAAAATTAACAAAATGTACGGTAAAACCGTAATTTAATCGTTTTTTAAGTTGCATTTTTGCGTTTTAGCTATATAAATTATTCTTTTAGTTGATTAAATAAAATTATCTGCTCAAAATAATTAAATATAATTAGGTTTTCTTATCACATAAGAGACTTTTTTATTTATATCTACTTATGATTGCCAAAAATACATGCTTCGTTAAGCAAAATAATAATTAAGTCTGGCATTAAATATTATTTTAGATTAAGTTTTTTTCATTCTCAAGAAAAAATTAAAGTAATATCAAATTTCATATCTAAATTATAAAAAATATATAAAGTTTATAAAATAACAAAATGATAACTAATCCTTTAATTTCACTGTAAATAAACACACTATTTTTATGTTAAATAAATCACAAAAAAATGAAATTTAAAAAAACTACTTTATATATAATTTTTTTCATTTTTTTTACTATCACAGCCTTCAGTCAAGTTCCAACCGTTATTATTTCTGATCATAATAACAATACAGGTACAATAAATATAGATTGTCCGTATAACTTTATTGCTCCTAAAAAAATAAAGTTAACTGCAACATTTCCTGACTTAAAATCAACAACTGACTATGCTGTTGAAACAATTCCTTTCACGCAATCGGGTAATTTTTTTGACGGTACACCAATTTTATTTACTGGTGATGATACTTGGAGTTCATCAATACCAATTGGTTTTTCATTGTGTTTTTATGGGAATAATTATAATTCTGTAAATGTTGGTGATAATGGTATCGTTCGTTTTGGTTATAATAGCAGTATACCTGAAGGCTCTTTTTCATCTATAACTAATACCACCCCAAATCCGTCATTAGTAAGAAATGCAATTTTTGGAGGTTTTCAAGATATGCTTAATATTCCTGTAGGTTTTGGATGTGCAGTTGGCGAAAATTGTGGTTCTGTAAAATACATTACTTCAGGCACGGCACCATTTAGAAAATTTGTAGTAAATTTTAATGGTGTTAAACATTTTAATTGTTACGGATTAAACGACAGAAAATCAACATTTCAAATTGTATTAGATGAAACTACAAATATTATTGAAATTAATGTAAAAGATAAACCTCTTACATGTAATGGTAATGTTAGCGCAAATGGTAATGGAAATTCATTAATTGGATTAAATAATGCAAATGGGACAATGGGTATTTCTCCTCTTGGAAGGAATACAGGAGTGTGGTCTGTCATTGACGAGTCATACAAATTTACACCCAATGGAGTAAGTAGTACACAAATAAATTGGTATAATTCTTCTGGGGGATTGCTAGGAAGTTCAAACCCTATTGATGTTATTCCGCCTACTAATGATACCTTTTATACAGCTACTGTTCTTTATAATACCTGTAGTCCCATACAAATTAGTAGCACTATTGCAGTTGTTTACTCGTTAGATTTTCCAGTTGCTCCAAATATTACTGCAAATTTTTGTGATACTGTACTCCCTTTTCCAAGTGAAATTGTAGATATAGAGAGTTTATTAGTTCCAGAGACGGGTATTGTAAAGACAATTCATAACACTCAATTTGAAGCTGATGCAGGTATAAATTCATTAACTGGCATGAATGCTTATAATATGACAAATACTACCCAAATCTTCTATTACAGAAAGACTTTTGGAGCTTGTTATGCAACAGGGACTATTACTGCAAATCTTTTTGAAACACCTCCTCAACTTGTAGATCAATACCTTTATGTGTGCGATACAGATAATGATGGTTCTGAAGTGGTAGCCTTAAATGGTTTGGCAAATCAGATTACAGGATACCAACCTTGGATGTCTATTTCTTATTTTCAAAATTTACCTAACGCTATTCAGAATGTAAACCCTTTTTCTAGTGTTATTGTAACTAATATTCCTGGTTTTTATGATGTTTATATTAGAGTAATAAATCCTGCTAATCCTAATTGTTGGACGGTTAGTAAGATTATTATAAGAATTCTTCCAAAACTAGAGTTGGCAACAATTGCTCCTTTTTGTATAAATGACCCGAATTTTAATTTACAAGAAAACTATGACTTAACAACAGTACCAATAACAGTTCTTAATGGACCTGTAGCAGTAAATGTTTTGTATTATACTACTTTATCTGATGCACAAAATGGTACAAATCCAATTTTAAACCCGACTAATTATTTATTAAACATCCCGCAACCTGCTATAAATACAACTATTTATGCAGTTGTAAACGCTACAGGTTTTTGCCCATCTATTGCACCTATCACTATTTCTTTTTGCGTAGCAATTGGGAATGATGACGGAGGCGGAGGAGGCGGAGGCGGAGGAGGTTTTGGAGGAGAAGGAGCTTGTTTAGAATCTGGTGATCCTATTCCTTCATATGATCTAAATGTTGTATATAACAATGTAATGAGTCCTGTATTACCAGTTCCTACTTCTATGGGATTTTACACAACATTATTAGGTGCTCAAACACAAGATGTTTCAGTTTTATTAACTGTAGCTCAAGTTAATAATTTTACACCTGTTTCACCATTTTCAGAAATTTGGGTTAGATATATTGATGCAAATGGAATCGTTGGTATTAAAAGAATTATGGTTCCTGTAAAATTCATAAAACACATAAATAGAGATTATAACATTTGTGATGTATTTAATGATGGGCAAGAAACAGTAAATCTATTAGCTTATATTACTCAAATTGAGTTAGAAAATCCTGGGGAAACGGTCACTTGTTATGCTTCTCCAACGGATTATGCCGCAGGTACAAACCCAATAACAAGTATAAATGTTTTGCCACCAAATACTATTGTATATGTAAAAGTTAGATCTTATGGTTGTGATTCAAATTATGATTTAAATTTTATTCTAAACCCATTCGATATAGGAATTCCAATTCTAAAGCAAGTTTGTGATGTCGGATCTGATGGTGTAGAACCTTATGATTTATCAGTTTTAATTCCTAGTTTGGGTACTGGTTTTACAAATCCTACAATTAGTTTGCATTCTACACTAGTTGGGGCTTACGCAGAAGCTAATATAATTCCTAATAATACAACAAACTATCCTGTAAACCCAACAACAACAGTTTGGGTAAGAATAGAGGAAGATCCAACTATTTTACCATTAACATGTCCAACAATTATAGCAATAAATTTTGGTTTCTTTAATTCAGTTTCAACAAATACTATTGCAACCCTTGAAATTTGTGATATTGATAATGATGGACAAGTTCCAATTCCAAATTTAAATGCAATTGTAGCTTCAATGGTTAACGAAATTCCAACTGAGCCAATAATTAAAAAATTATATTCTGATTTAGTATCAGCACAAACTAATGATCCAGTTTTTGAGATTTTGCCAAACTGGGATTCGTTTATATATGACACTACTATTTTTGGTATAAATGGTGTTATTTACCTTTATTTAGAAAATACAATTACAGGTTGTACAAGAATTGTACCTATAAATGTTACAGTTAAATCATTACCAATAGCTGTAAATCCAACTGTAAGTGTTTGTGATTTTGAAAATGATAATAATGAAATAATTGCTAACATGAGTACTTTCAATCCTCAGATTACAGCTAATTATTTTCTTTATAACTATCAATATTTTGAGACTCTCGCTGATGCCACAGTAGGTAGTCCCGTAATCCCCCTAGATTTTCCTGTTCAAAACGGTACTATTGTTTATGTAAAAATTACTAGCGGAACAGTTGTGGGTTGTGAAGTAATTGTGCCTATTCAAATTAATTTGCAATCATCTCCATTAACTACTAATATTACTCCACTTATATGTGATAATTTAGGAAATGGAACAGAATTAGTAAACCTTAATAGTTATCAAATTCAAATTATAGGTAATATAACAGGTTTATCTTTTCAATATTATAGTTCGCAAAGTGATGCTTTACAAAACTTAAATCCATTTTCGAATTTTACATCCGCAAATTATTCTATTCCATCATTTAATGCTAGTAATATTGCTCCGCCAGTTTTTGTAAGAGTTACAAATACCAGTTCAGGATGTTTTTCTATTTCTACAATTATTTTTGAAAGAAGAGTTATAATTGAGGCATTTGATGCAATACAATTTACGTGTGACATTTCGTTGACTAATGAACTCAATGGTGTTTTTGATTTGACAACCTCAATTCCAAGAGTAAGTGGTTCGGGAATGATAGTAAATCCTCTAGGTTTTACTATTTCGTATCATAATAATTTAAATGATGCAACTTTAGGCATTAGTCCGATTAGTAATCCAAATAATTATATTGTAGCAGCAAATCAAACTTCTTATGTTTATGTTCGATTTGTAGATAACATAACAGGTTGTTTTACAGTTAAAGTTTTAGAACTTCAAATATATAATTTGCCAAAATTTGTGAATAGTTTTTATGATGTTTGTGATGATAATTTAGATGGTCAGTTTATTATGAATCTGACTAATCTAAATGTAACTGTAGTTGAAGATCCAACACCGTTTACTTTTCAATATTACTTGACACAAGTAGATGCTTATGCTGTTACAAATCCTATTATTAATATTGCAAATTATGTTATAAATATTAATGAATTTCCAAAAATAATTTATGTAAAAGGAACTAATATAAATAATTGTAGTAAAGTAAAATCGGTAACATTAGAGCACAAACCAGAAGTACCTTTGTTACTATCTAATGCGATAATTACTGAATGTGATTCAAATAATGATGGTGTAGAATTTTTTAATTTGACCGATGCACAAAGTATGATTACTTCTCAAGGAGGTGTTACTTTTACTTATTTTGCATCAATAGCTGATTTACAGTCGAATACAAATCCAATTGTTAGTCCAACAACATATCAGAATCTTACACCAAATCCTAGTATAGTTTATGTAAGAGTTTCTGCACCAACCACTAATTGTGATAATTGGGCGACAATAACACTAAATCCTTTTTACCAAGAATACATAATTCCCAATCAAATCACCCTTTGTGATAACAATGCAAACGGAACAGAAATAGTAAATTTAGAACAAACCGTTTATAGTATATTGTCTAATTATAATCCTAGCACACTTAATTTAGAATTTTATTTTACTCTAGCTGATGCCAATGCAGGAATAAATATAATTCCTAATCCGCAAACTTATCTGTTTACAAATTTTGCTATACCAATTTTTGTTAAAATAATAAATATTTCAACTGGTTGTCCTATTGTAAAAGAACTCCATTTTATAAATCTACCAGCAATTATACTTACACCAAAAATTATAAGTATTTGTGACTATGACAGAAACAATAGTGAAGTTATTAATTTATCTACTTATTTCAATCAATTATCTCTTATTTCAGCTAATTATACTATAACAAGTTATTTAACTGAGGCAGCAGCAAATACGGGATCTTTTACAGGCCAAATATCTAATATAAATTATTTGCAAACTCAGGTTCAACAAATATTCTGGATTCGATTTGTAGATACTAACGGATGCTATTCTGTGACATCATTAACAATAAATATTATACCACTTCCTAATCCTAGAATTAACCCACCATTATTAATCCATTGTGATGACACAAATTCTGGCGATTTAACAGAAATCTTTGATATTACCACAAATAAAAATTACATTTTAAATGGAAGCAATGATTTAGTTACTTATTATGTAACACAAAATGATGCTGATAACGGATTGAATCCTATAATTAATCCTATAAACTATTCGTCACCAACAGCAAGTGTTTGGATAAGAGTAACGACTAATCCCGTAAGTAGTGTTACAAATTGTGCAGTTGTTATAGAACAAAAGTTAATTGTAAATAGGTTACCATTAGCAGGTCCTGTAAGTGATTATTTTAG
This sequence comes from Flavobacterium sp., assembly GCF_039932285.1. GTDB lineage: Bacteria > Bacteroidota > Bacteroidia > Flavobacteriales > Flavobacteriaceae > Flavobacterium. Next base: position 357 of record NZ_JBDTQE010000068.1, on the reverse strand, counting down.
TTGTATTAATACAAATAATGGAGAAGCTACTTTTGTTTTAAATTCAAAAAATACCGAAGTATTAGTAGGACAAAGTCAAACCATGTTTACTGTAAATTATCACCTAACACAAAATGATGCAAAACTAGGAATAAACCCTATATCGAATATTTTCTCTAGTATTTCTAGATTAATTTGGATAAGTGTAAGAAATAATAGTACAGGTTGTATTAACACTACTTCATTAAATTTAATTACAGAAACTAGAACAACTGCAACGGCTCCAACCATAAATTTAACAACAGTATGTGATCTTGATGGGAATAATAATGGATTGACAGTTTTTGATTTAACTTCATTAAATTCAACAATACTTGG
>NZ_JBDTQE010000067.1:0-14545 GCF_039932285.1 Flavobacterium sp. | reverse complement strand
GCACAATCTATAATGATATAATCGTATTTGTCTTTAACAGAAGCTAATGCTTGTTTAAACATATATTCTCTATTTTCCTTATCTACTAGTTCAATTTCAATAGCGACTAAGTCAATATGAGCAGGAATAACATCCACATTTGGTGCAGTACTTTTTATAATAGCCTCTTCGGGAGTATTGCTGTGTTCGAGGATTTGGTAAGTTCCAATCTCGACATTATCTACATCAATTCCTAATCCAGAACTGGCATTTGCCTGCGGATCAGCATCAATTAATAAGACTTTTTGTTCTAAAACACCTAGTGATGCTGCTAAGTTTATAGATGTTGTAGTTTTTCCAACACCACCTTTTTGATTAGCAATTGCAATGATTTTACCCATTTTATTTTTGAAATTTTGAGTCGTAAAAATACAATTTTTTATGAGTTTAGGAAATCTTATTTGTTAACAAAATTGGAAATTTCAGATTTCAGATTTTAAATTTCAGATTTTGGATTAAAAACGATTGATTTTAGTCACTTATTTTGATAAAAAAAAGTCAGAATAAAAATTTAATCTGACTTTGTTATTTTATAATTTGAAAAACTACTATTTATTCTTTTTAGCTTTAATCATCATTTCTAACTGATCCCAAAGTTCTTTAGGGATTGCAGACAAATCGTTAAATTGTCCAGCACCTTGCAACCATTCACCACCATCTATAGTTACAACTTCACCATTTATGTATGCTGAAAAATCAGAAACCAAATAAGCAGCTAAATTGGCTAATTCTTGGTGTTCGCCATTGCGTCGTAACGGAACTCTTTTTGAAGTGTCAAATTTTTCGGCAAGATCTCCAGGTAATAATCTATCCCAAGCTCCTTTTGTAGGAAATGGTCCTGGCGCAATGGCGTTCATACGGATTCCGTATTTTGCCCATTCTACAGCAAGACTTCTAGTCATGGCAAGAACACCCGCTTTTGCCGTAGCACTTGGCACCACATAAGCAGAACCTGTCCAAGCATAAGTAGTTACAATATTTAATACATTACAATTGGTTTGTTTTGTATCTATCCAGTGTTTTCCAAAAGCCAAAGTGCAGTTTTTTGAACCTTTTAGCACGATATCTATTACAGTATCAAAAGCATTTGCAGACAATCTCTCGGTAGGAGAGATGAAGTTTCCTGCGGCATTGTTTAGCAAAACATCTACACGACCAAAAGTTTTTAGGACTTCAGCTAACATAGCTTCTACTTGGTCATAATGACGCACATCACATTGCAACGGCAAACATGTCCCACCTGTTTCCGTTTCTAATTCTTTGGCTGTATTTTGCAATTTTTCTAAGTCACGAGAAGTAATGGCTACTTTTGCTCCTAATTCCAGAAAATATTTTGTCATGGCTTTACCTAAGCCACTTCCGCCACCCGTTACTACAATTACTTTGTCTGAAAGCGCATTATCACGAAGCATTTTTGCTGAAAAATTCATAGTTTTCTATTTTTGATTTTCAAATGTAGTAAAAATATTTATTATGCATGCATAGTAAATAAAAATTCGAAAGTATTTTTGTTTATTTCTCAAAGATAGTATCTAAATGATACTCTAAGAATTCTTTTCGGGGTAAATATTTTATAGGTTCAGTAATTTTAAGATTTTCAATAGGAGCGAAGTGAGTTTGATAAAATTCTGTTTTGCATTTCTTTTTTAAAGAATCAGATAAAATTACTTCATACTTTTGGTTAATACCAATAATGCCTTTGTCAAAAGCTTTGTCGTAGAGAGCAGAAAGGCAAATTCCATTTTCAGGATTTAAACGATTTTCTTCATTTTTTGACCACGGAATGATATGACTTGCTAATAATAATTCTGGAATATCGATTCCTGTAATAGCACACTTGGTACTGTAATTAGCCATAACCATTTGCCTAAAAACGGATTGATTAACTCTAGTTTTTACTTCACGAATTACAGTTTCTCCTTTTAAATCTTTTAAATCGAAAAGTAATTCTTGGTATTTATTTTCGATTGTCGAATTTTCTCTTCCTGCTAGAATTTGTTCACTTTTGAAAATTAATTCTTCTTGGTTGTGGAAGAATTCATTCCAAATAGGTTGAACTTGTTTTTTACCATTAGGTAAGCCACCAACTCCTCTTAATTGATGGAAAGGATCAATACTTGCAAAGTTTCCCAAACGCATCACTATAGAAGAAGGTGTTCTGTTGATAAGTTTGGCAAGCTCAATAATTTTAGGATTATGAGCATGAGTTTTTCCAAACTCTATTTTTAGATAGAGATTAAAAGCAAGGATTAGTTCTTCTTTTGTCCAGAGGATTCTTTGAGCCATTTTTTGAAAGTGGTATTAATTTGCGTTTTGCAATAAATTCAAATCTACAAAAAAATAAACATGTATATTGTGTAAGCTTTAAAATGGAATAAAAAAACACCAACTTTTCAGTCAGTGTTCTGAGGTTGCTACACCTGACAGGTTTTTAAAACCTGTCAGGTGTTTCTAACTAAAATTTAAATTCCTAATATTGTTTCAATTGAATAATCATTGCTTTTTAATTGATGAACATATTTGAAATTTTCGATATCTTCAAATATTTCAATAACCTCTTTTCTTTTAAGTTTTGTTGGTTTATCTGAAAGGCAAGTAATATAGGAGCTCCAAGGATAATTTAAAGGATGGTCGCAAATATTATGGTGAACAGGATTGTTATGAATGTATGCTATAACATTCTTAAAATATTTATTGTGATTTATTTCTTTCCTCCTAAAAGGTCTTTCAAAGAGAGAACCATGTCTGTTATAACTTTTGTTGAAAGCTTTTGTATAGGCATTAAATAAATTTGAAAAAGATTGTGAAGGCTGGATTTTCTTTTCAGTAGTTAGCTCGTCAACATCTTTTATTCTAACTAAAAAATGAAAATGATTTTTCATTAAGCACCAAGCATAAGTTTCAGCTATTGGGTCAATATGTGTGTCATATAATCTTAGAAAATAGTCATAATTAGCTGTATCTTTAAAAAGCAAATCACTATTTATTCCTCGATTGTAGATGTGATAATATTTACCGTTTTCTAGTGGCTGAATCATAATTAGTTAGATTGATAAACCTGACAGGTTTTTAAAACCTGTCAGGTTTGGTTAGTTTAAAAGAACCTCCAATATACTAATCGCAGCTTCACTAATTTTGGTTCCAGGACCAAAAACAGCAACGGCTCCGGCATCAAACAAATATTGGTAATCTTGTGCAGGAATTACGCCACCCACAATCACCATTATGTCTTCACGACCATATTTTTTGAGTTCTTCAATCACTTGAGGAACCAATGTTTTGTGTCCAGCGGCTAGTGAGGAAACCCCAAGAATATGCACATCGTTTTCTACGGCTTGTTTGGCAGCTTCGGCAGGGGTTTGAAAAAGTGGGCCTATATCGACATCAAAACCAACATCAGCATAACCTGTAGCGACTACTTTTGCGCCACGATCATGTCCGTCTTGTCCCATTTTTGCAATCATAATTCTAGGACGACGACCTTCTTTTTTGGCGAATTCGTCGGCTAGTTGTTTTGCTTTTTCAAAACTTTTGTCGTCTTTTATTTCTTTGCTATACACGCCACTAAATGTTTTAATTTGTGCTTTGTATCGTCCGAAAACGGTTTCTAATGCATCTGAAATTTCACCTAAAGTGGTTCTGTTTCTTACAGATTCTACTGCTATTTCTAGCAAATTTCCTTCGCCAGTTTGTGCACAAAGTGTTAGTTTTTTTAGGGAATCTTGCACTTTTTCGTTATCACGAGTTGCTTTTATTCTATCTAATTGTTCGAGTTGTTGTTTGCGAACCATTTGATTGTCAACATCGAGAATATGCAACGGATCTTCTTTCTCTAATCGGTATTTGTTTACGCCAACAATGATGTCTTGACTAGAATCGATACGTGCTTGTTTTCTGGCCGCAGCTTCTTCAATACGCAATTTAGGAATTCCGGCTTCGATGGCTTTTGTCATGCCACCCAATTCTTCGACTTCTTCGATTAGTGCCCAAGCTTTGTCGGCTATTTCTTTGGTTAAACTTTCTACGTAAAAACTTCCTGCCCAAGGATCGACAGTTTTACAAATCTTAGTCTCTTCTTGTATGTATATTTGAGTGTTTCTGGCAATTCGTGCCGAAAAGTCTGTTGGTAAAGCAATGGCTTCATCAAGCGCATTGGTGTGCAAAGATTGCGTTCCGCCAAAGGCTGCCGCCATGGCTTCTACAGTAGTTCTCGCCACATTATTAAAAGGATCTTGCTCGGTCAAACTCCAACCAGATGTTTGGCAATGTGTTCTTAATGCTAATGATTTATCATCTTTTGGTTCAAATTGTTTGACCAATTTTGCCCAAATCATTCTTCCTGCACGCATTTTAGCAATTTCCATGAAATGGTTCATTCCTATTGCCCAGAAAAATGATAGGCGAGGAGCAAACTCATCGATTTTCATTCCTGTTGCTAGTCCAGTTCTAATGTATTCTAAACCATCGGCAAGTGTATAAGCCAATTCAATATCAGCAGTAGCTCCCGCTTCTTGCATGTGGTAACCTGAAATTGAAATAGAGTTAAATTTCGGCATTTTTTTGCTCGTAAATTCAAAAATATCTGCAATGATTTTCATGGAAGGTGTTGGCGGATAGATATAAGTATTTCGCACCATAAATTCTTTTAGAATATCATTTTGAATCGTTCCCGAAAGCAATTCGGGTTTTACTCCTTGTTCTTCGGCGGCAACGATATAAAATGCCATAATTGGTAAAACGGCACCGTTCATAGTCATAGAAACCGACATTTCGTCGAGTGGAATCTGATCGAATAATACTTTCATATCTTCGACCGAATCTATGGCAACACCCGCTTTTCCTACATCTCCCACAACACGTTCGTGGTCGGAATCGTAACCTCTGTGTGTTGGTAAATCGAAAGCGATAGAAAGTCCTTTTTGTCCTGCTGCTAGATTTCGGCGGTAAAAAGCGTTACTTTCTTCGGCTGTCGAAAATCCTGCATATTGGCGAATGGTCCAAGGTCGGCGAACGTACATTGTAGCGTATGGGCCGCGTAAATTTGGCGCAAAGCCAGCTCCAAAATCAAGATGTTCGAGATTCTCAATGTCTTGTTCGGAATAATCGGATTTTACTTCGATTCCTTCGGCAGTTAGATAGCTTTTACCTTTTGCTTCTTGATTGTTGTCTGTTGCCTTTTCTAAAGTAATATGTTGTATGTCTTTTCTCATTATTGCTCTACAATTTTGAACATATAATTACGATAAATTAATGATTTGTTTTTATTATTTAGAAGTGAACCTGTAATTATACTGGCTGTTCCTCCTGCAAATAGCGCAAATGCTGAGCCATCGCTAAAAGCTGCAGCTACTCCAGAACCAGCTAATAAACCGGCTCCTGCTCCAAGAAAAATATTTTTTGCTGTTCTTCCTCCTTTTGGAAAATATTTGATACTACTTATATTATCTGTTTTTGTTTCAACACCATTTACAGAAATAGTTTGAAGATCATTTATGGTTAGGAATCCTACCATTTTTTTTCTGTCGGAAGTGGTGAGTTTTACACGTTGTCCGTCTTCAAAATAAACTGACTTTCCGGTTACTTTATTTGTTGCTTCTAGTTTTTTTGCTTGCGCAAAGGTGATTAGAGATATAAATAATAGTAAGATTGATAAAATGGTTTTCATAACTTATGTTTTATGGTTGTTTTTCGGTTTCTAGTCTTTCTTGTTCTAGTTTTTCAGCCAATCGTTTTTCGATAATTGGTGTGATTAATGTTTTTCTTGGTTTTATTTTCACAAAAGGGAATAATTCTAAATCATGACTCATTTTGTCATTTTTGTTTGGATATTTATTTGTTCCCAAAAGGACTTCTTTGCCAGAATCGAATAAATCTTGTTCTTTTTGGGCGCTTTCTTGTATTTTTTTCTGAATATTTCCTTCTTTCAATTGTTTTATTAATCCACCATTTGCTTCAATTTCTTTAAATAAAAGTAAGGATTTTTCGGCAAGTTGCACTGTTAGATTTTCTATATAATACGTTCCGTCAGCAGGATTGTTTACGATATCAAAATAGCTTTCTTTCTTTAGAATTAACAATTGATTTCTTGAAATTCTATCGCCAAATTCATTGTCTTTATGATAAATAGCATCATAAGCCAAATTTGCAACTGCATTTGCACCGCCCAGAATAGCACTCATGCATTCGGTTGTGGTGCGTAACATATTTGTGTTATAATCGTATAGCGTTTTGTTACGTTTTGTAGGTGTTGCAATAATATGACAATCGAAATTATGATTGTATTCTTTAGCTAATGTATTGAAAAGTAGTCGTAAAGCTCTTAGTTTTGCTATTTCGAAGAAATAATTTGTTCCTATAGCTACTTCGATTGTAATTGGCTGGTTGATATTTTGAATATGATTAAAATATTCGTTCGTATGTGCTAATGTGTATGCTAATTGTTGCACCATATTAGCGCCTGCATTTTGATATAAAGTAGCATTTATATTGATGAATGTTACATTTTTGCATTCTTTTGAAACAGAATTTAAAATCTCAAAATTGTCTTTTGTTTCACTTTCAAACCAGTTTCCATCGGAAGCCAATTGGTGAATTGGATCGACCAAGCAATGAATAATTGCATTTTTAGAAAGTGCAATTTCATTTATTTTTTTGATAAAATTTGCAGATAAGAATTTTAAGTTTAGATAAACAGGAATTTTATCAATTGCTATTTCCGAAAGTAGTTTAGTGATATCTAAATCTTCATTTTCAATCGTGAAACGTACACTTTCGGCTCCACGAGAGATTGCATCATTTGCTTTACGAATGGATTTTTCGACATCGAAAACAAAAATGTTTTGAACTATTTTTGATTTTGAAGCTTCGGTAACAATATTTGCTGTTTTGTAATCTTCGTCTTTGTGATAAAAAGGTTTTACCTTAATTCCTTCTGGACTTTCCCAAACTAAGGTTTCGTTATAATCTGCACCTTTTAGTTCAAATTGAATTTGTTGTTTCCATTGTTTTGAAGAAAGGGAATCGAAATCGTTGAATAAATTGGTTTCCAAAATGTTTGTAATTTATGATTTTTATCTAATATTTTTTTCTAAAGTGTCTCCTTCAAATTCGATGATGTATATGTCTTCACTATCTTTTTTCATATAGTATTTTTCCCGTGCATATTTTTCTATTTGAGCTGGATTTTTTAGCTTTTTTATTTGGTCTTTGTCTTTTCTTATTTCTTCTTGGTAATAGATTTTATTGTCTTCGAGTTCATTTATCTCTTTGTTGAGAACTCGATGGTCAAGATAGGAATAATTGTCTAAAAATAATATCCAAGTTACAAAAAACACGGATACAATAACATACTTATTGAGTAGTATTTTGTACGGGATTTTGTCTTTGAATGGATTGTTCATTTTTTACTGGTTTTTAGCCCTGATTGCAACGGAAATCCTTTTTCTGGCTCCTTTAGCCAGGAAAAGATTGTAGTGAAAAGCGGGAAATAGCTCCTAAAAATACTAATTATTTATGAAATACGTTGATTTATTACTGCTCTTACTACATCGATAGCAACGGTGTTGTACTTGTCGTTTGGGATTATAATATCTGCAAATGCTTTTGTTGGCTCGATAAATTGTTGATGCATTGGTTTTAGTGTAGTTTGGTATCGGTTTAAAACCTCTTCCATATCACGACCACGTTCTGCAATATCACGTTTTAGACGACGGATTAGTCGTTCGTCTGAATCGGCATGAACAAATATTTTGATATCGAATAAATCACGCAATTCAGGATTTGTTAGGATTAGTATTCCTTCGACGATCATTACTTTTCTTGGGTGTGTAGAAATAGTATCGTCTGTTCTATTGTGTTTTACAAACGAATAGACTGGTTGGTCTATTATTTTTCCTGCTTTTAGATCTTTTAGATGTGCCACTAAAAGTTCGAAATCGATAGCTCTTGGATGATCAAAATTTATTTGCGAACGTTCTTCATAGCTTAAATTTTGAGTTTCTTTGTAGTAAGAATCTTGGGAAATAATTCCTACTTCGGTATCTGGTAACTCGTTCATAATTTGATGAACTACGGTTGTTTTTCCTGAACCTGTTCCGCCTGCAATTCCTATAATGAGCATAAGTGTGTCGTTTTGTTGGACAAAAATAAGAATTTATCTTTTTATAATTAAGATTTGTTATTTATATCTTTTGCTAAACTTGTTGCAAAATAAGCAATGGCAATTCCTCCTATCGAAATGCAAAGCCACATGAACCATGATTGTTCCCAAAAAGTTTTGGTTGCTGTAATTTCAGTATTGTTTTTAATTTGTTTGATATCAATAATTTGAACTTCAGGTAAGTTTGTCGAAATACTGTTTTTGAAATTTTCTAAATCGTATTGAGGTGTGTTTAAGTCTTTATTTCCTGTTGTAATGGTATAATCTTCGTTAGCATTTAAATCTGCAATTACACAAATTGGGATTTGAAAAAATTGTATATCAGAAATAGTTAGTGGTTGGTTGTCTTGGTTTTCTATTTCTAAGAAAAGCTCTTTTTCGAAAATTTGTGAAATATTAAATGTGTTATTTGTTTCAGAATTTAGTTCGAAACTAGCAAGTTCTTCGTTGTAATTTTCAAATTTATGTTTTATTTTTCGAGTGGCTTTTTTGTAAACAGTTACATTTCGTTTGTAGTGTTTTGGATTTAAAATTGTAAATAAAACTTGGTTTATAATTTGAGGATTGTCAAAATTAATTCGAATTTGTGTCTTTTTTTCTGGTTTTAGTTCGTTTACAGATTTTGTTTTGTAAGAAACATTAAGCAATGTGTTTTTTGAAGTTTTGCTATCAAAATAACCAACGTTTAATATGTTTATTGGAAGTGTTTTTTTGTCGTTGAAATCGATTTTTAAATACTTATAAAAACAAGTCGGAATAGAAACTGTAGCGAATCCTGATGATGATTCTTCAGAATAAACAGGCGACAAAATAGCATTGTTTACCAATCCGAACCATTTTTCGTTATCCATGCTTCCACTAATACTATAGGGTTTTGTAATGTTCGAGTTGGCTATTTCTAGTATTACTTCATTGATTGTCGATTTTGGATTTTCAAAAATCAGCACCGTATTTTTATTTGTCACTACTATTTTGGAAATGATTTTATAAGATACAAATTGATTATTAACAGATTGATTGTTTTTTGCTTCAAAATAATAAGGAACTTCATTTTTTTTGCTATCAAAAATTCTAAAATCACTCAAATCATCATTCGATAACGAACGAAGCTCTGTTGGCAAAACTAGTTTGTGTAAGCCATCTTTTTTGTCAAATTTTATTTTTGCTGTCGCAATATTATTTTGTGCAAACGATAAATTTGCAATAAATAAAAGGATAAAAAACTTATTCATTCTCATCAATTTTGTTGATTTCATTAGATTTTTCGGACTTTACATCATCAATAACCAAAACTTTTAATTTTTGATATACAAATGATATGACTAAAATTAAAACGCCTAATAATATGAATGCAATGATTTTTCCAGTTTCGGAAACATTACTAATATCGTAAACAAATAATTTTAGAACAGTTAATCCAAGTAATGACAATGCAATTATTCGTATGGTTTTGTTTTGTTTTTTTATACCAATAATCAAGAAAATAAAGGCTAGAAAACCCCATAAAATTGGGAAACTGGCTTTCCAGATTCGAGTTCTTGCATCCGAAATAAAATCGGAAGCAATGAGGCTGCGCAAATACTCAATATCGTCTTTGTAATCTGCATACATAGTACTGCTTTTTATATCTTGTAGCGTAACTGGCGAATTCATAATTACTAATCCGTGAAGCATTATTTCGGTACTAGCCAAAAATATAATGAAAAAGGCTGTAATCCAGACAAAGATATTTTTATTAAAGAATTCAGAAATAACTTTGTCGTTTTCCATTTTGTATAATTGGTATCCAAAATAAATAATGATTGCTAGCGAAACATAATGTAGATAAAAAGCAATTCTATGATGAATACCACTACTAATATATTGTTCGTGTTCTGTAAAAGCATAATTTGAGAACCAAAATGTGAATAGAAAAATATTTGCAACGGCAATAATTGTTGCAAAATTATAACTGAATTTGGTTTTAGTTTTTAGTACAAAATAAGATAATATGGCAAGGAATAGCAAGTGATAAACTATTGGAAATGCAATTGCCGAATCAGGATTCTGGATATAATCGTTGGCTTGATAACTAACTTCGATAATTCCTATAAAATAGCTAAGAATAATTCCTATTAAGAATACAATTTTCTTATAATTTTCTGGGTTAAAAGTAATTCCGAATTGTTTGAATTTTTCGGTTTCATTTCTCAGTAAATAATAAACAGCAAATAATGAGGCAACGGAAAATAATCCTGTAATGAAAATAGGATTAATTATAATATTCAGAACGCTATTGCCACCATAAATTTTCTCCCAATCTATCATTAAGCTAATAATCATTAAGAAGTGTACAATTACTGAACCAAAACGATAACCAATAATTTCAGATTTTTGTGCCAACCAAATAAGTAAAACAGCTTCGGCAGCCCAAAATAAAGTGATGTAATGTCCGTTAAACTGAATAGGAATTGCGAGCGTTACAAATGTTAGTGTAAGTCCAATTAGCAAATAAACCGCCGTTTTGTCTAATCCAAATTTTTTGAATAGGAACCAAGCGTATGTTAGGTTTAATAATGCAACAATGGTTGTAAATAAACCTTTTAATTCAGGATGATAATTAGATAAAATCACCATTCCAGCAGCATAAAATAAGAAAGTATTTATGGCTAAAAGTGATAGTTGTATTTTGGTAAAAACACCTTTTGTTTTTATATTGTTAATAATATTTATTAGAATAAATATAAAATAAAAAACAAATCCAAAAAGTAAACCGCCAAGATAATGAGGTTTGGGTATATCTATTTCTGTAGATAACCAACCCATGTAAAGTAGCACTGTAAAAATGAATGCAAGTGTATTTACTAAACTCCATTTTTTGTAATAAGCCAATGCTAAAATTCCGGCATTCAGAATAATAATATAACTAAACAAGACCACATAATTTCCAGAACCAGTGCTAATCATAAAAGGAACAGCAAAACCACCAATTAAGGAGAGCACTGCGAGTTCTATTCTATTATATGAATAAGAGATAAACACACTAAATCCAGTAATAGCGACCATAATTATAAATGCAACGGTTTGACTAAATAAATGATATTCATGAAAAGCTATTCCTATAGTAAAATAAAATATTGCAATAGCTCCAGCTACAAAAACCGAACTAAATGCGGCATATTGTTGCCTTAATTTATGAGCTATTCCCATAACCAATGCACCACTAAGAACTCCAATTCCTACACGAGCAGGTTCATTTATCCAATTTTTGTCGATAGCATATTTTACGAAATAACTAATTCCCAGAACAAGAATTAGAATTCCTAATTTACTAATTAGATTTTCGCCAATAAATTTTTCTAAATCAGGATTTTTTTCTTTAAAATTTTCCCAAAACGATTTTTTGGGCGGAACAGGAATATAAGGTTTTGAGATTGGTTTTTGTTCTTCTTCTTTTGTAATATTTTTATTCTCCAGAGGAGTAAAAACTAGTTCTTTGTGTACTTCGGGAGTAATTTTTTCTATTACAGGAACAGCAATTACCTGCTTTGCTTCTTCAAAAGAGGTGGTAGGTTTTTCCTTCTCAAATATAGGAGAAGTAATAGACTCTGCTGTTTTGTCTTGTATTTTAAGTTGTTCTAGTAGTTTGTTCAGCTCTTTAAATTTTTGCTCTATTTTGTCAAATCTTGATTTGATAGTATTAGAAATATAAAATAAAAAAATAAGAGCAATAATAAGTAAAAATGCTTCCATAGGACAATTATAAAACATGAATGATTTGTAAATATAATAACATTTATGAATTGAAATCAGGTAATGTAATATTACTTTTGCAGTTTTTAACAAAAAAAAAGTCTTTTCAAGTAAATGAAAAGACTTTAGTCGGGGTGGCAGGATGAGCTGCCCTATATATCTGTGCCGCAGAAGTTCCGTAAAATTGTAAAGGGAGAAGATTTGAGGGACAGGATTTTTACCAATAGGGACATCATTTACTGTTGTTCTGAACCAACTGTTGATGTGTATTTGATCTCAGCTTTTGGAGATAAAATCAGGATTAAAACAAGGGTTAAATAATAGCTAGGTGTAATTTTCATCAACTAGTCCTTTATACCTAATTTATCCAGTATATCTTCCATTAAGCACCATTTGGTTATAGACGATTGTAATAAATTAGCCCCAACAAAAGCGGTAAACCACAGCCAGTTTTGGTTGACATAAATTGACAACAATAGACTGATTAAAATAAAAGCTCCCGCTATGGCTCGGATGATTCTGTTTTTCATATCAATTCGATTTTTCAATATTTAACACTGCAATATGGATGTAGGATTCGGTTTCTTGTTTTGCATTAAATTCGTTTACGGATTCATACACTTTATCTACATTATCCTTTGGAACGAAAGCATAGAATAGAATTGATTCATTTTCATCCATTTCAACTCCAAACCAATTACTTTCCAATGGTTCTTCTGAACTGTTTTTATATCCAATAACTTCCTTATACGAATAGGATGTTACTTGAGCGTTTTTAAGAATTTGTTTGACTTCTTTCGCAAACTCTTCAATTGTGGTTATAATGACTAGTTTCATAATTCTGTTTTTTGATTAGTTGTTGGTTGTTCCCATTTTTTTCGCTCCGTAACATAATAAATAATGGGAACAACAAGCAGTGTTAATACTGTGGAAACTATTGCTCCAAAAACCAACGATATGGCCAATCCTTGAAATATGGGATCAAATAATATGATGGATGCTCCAATGACTACCGCTCCTGTGGTTAGTAAAATTGGTGTAGTTCGCACTGCTCCAGCTTCGATAATGGCTTGTTTTAGCGGAATTCCTTCCTGCAATCGGATTTCGATAAAATCGATTAACAAGACCGAATTTCTAACCATAACTCCAGCCAAAGCAATCATTCCGATGAACGATGTTGCAGTGAAAAAAGCACCTAACAACCAGTGTCCGAATACAATTCCGATTAGCGATAACGGAATCGCCATCATCATTACCATTGGAGTTTTGAAGTTTTGAAACCAACCCACAATCAACATATAAATGATTACAATTACCACCATAAATGCTACGCCTAAATCTCGGAATACTTCTAACGTAATTTGCCATTCGCCATCCCATTTTACGGTAAAATCACTTTCGTCGGAAGGTTGATCCATATACAATTCATTCACTTTATAACCTTTAGGCACTTTTATTTTTTGGAGTTTTTCATTCATTCCTAAAATGGCATAAACTGGACTTTCTAATGCGCCAGCCATATCAGCCGTAACATAAACCACACGTTTTTGATCTTTTCTGTAAATGGTTTTCTGTAAGGTATCTTGAACCACTTTGACCAAATCACTCACTGGAACTACATTTCCGTGACTTCCTTTAATCTTCAAATTTTCAATATCTTGTAAGGAAGTTTTATCCTTGTCGTCAAGCGAAAGAACGATGCCTAAATTATCATTTGAGTTTTCATCATACAAATTAGAAACAGGGTATTCTTTTAGCAAATACGTCAAGTTTCCAACCACTTGTTGCGGAGCGATTCCGTTTAGCATGGCTTTTTCTTTATCTACAACCAACTTGTATTCGATTTGATTGTCTTCGGTCATCCAATCGATATCTACAATATCAGCAGTTGTTTCTAGAATGCCTTTCACTTGATTGGCAACTTTGATTTGGTCTTTGTAATTAGGTCCATAAATCTCAGCCACTAATGTTGAAAGTACTGGCGGTCCTGGCGGAACTTCAATAATTTTGACATTGGCACCATATTTTTTTGCGATTTTTTGAATTTCGGGACGTACTTCTTTAGCAATGCCGTGACTTTGTAAATCTCTGTCTTCTTTGTGCAACAAATTCACTTGAATATCTGCCATATTGCTTCCGCCACGCAAATCGTAATGACGTACTAATCCGTTGAACGTAATGGGTGCAGAAGTTCCAATATAATTTTGATAATTCACCACTTCTGGAACGGTAGAAAGGTATTGCGCGATTTCTTGAGTTACTGCAGCAGTTCGTTCTAGAGTGGTTCCTTCTGGCATATCTACCACAACTTGAAACTCGTTTTTATTATCAAAAGGCAGCATTTTCACAATTACTGATTTGGTGAAAAATAGCATTACTGAACCAATTAATAAAACCACCGTTAAACCAACTAAAATTCTTCGTTTTTTGCTACTTTCTAATAAAGGTCTTTCCAGTTTGTTGTAGATTTTATAAATAAAACCAGTTTCTAAACCTGCTTCTGCTTTGTGTTCTTGTGCTTCCTTTTCCTGTAATAAATGATAGCCTAAATAAGGTGTAACCGTTAATGCAACGAACAGCGAGAGTAGCATAGCAATTGAAGCGCCAATTGGCATC
>NZ_JBDTQE010000066.1:0-14684 GCF_039932285.1 Flavobacterium sp. | reverse complement strand
AAAAAATAAAAGAACGCGCCGTTTTTCTAGCCACGCAAGCTCGTGACAATGCACCACATTATCAGCATAGTGAAGTGGGTTATAATTATCGGATGAGTAATATTTGTGCAGGAATAGGTCGCGGACAAATGCAAGTTCTAGACAAACATGTTGGTTTTAGGCGTGATATGCATCAATTGTATGTTGATATTTTTGCAACTATTGATGGTGTTACAGTTCTCACAGAACCAGATTCGAACTATTTTTCTAACCATTGGTTAAGTGCTATTACTATAAATCCAGAAAAAACAAACGGAAAAACCAGTGAGGACTTACGACTAGCATTGGAAAAAGCCAATATTGAAAGTCGTCCTTTATGGAAACCAATGCACTTGCAACCTGTTTTTCAATATTATCCGTATTATGGGAATAATATTTCTGATGAGTTATTTGAAAAAGGATTATGCTTGCCCTCAGGTTCAAATTTAACAGAAGAAGAAAAAAACAGAATAATTGCTGAAATTCAACTATTTTTTTAGTATTTTGCAATACTTTTTGAAAGATAAATTTTTAATAAAGAAAGCAATTTAAAATATTGATTTCACCCCTGAATAAAAGTAAAATATAATATATTTTAAAGTAAAATTACTTTGGAAATAGAAGAAAAAGCAAAAATAAAATCTGTCTTAAAGCAGATTCTCATGTATAGTTCAAGATCAAATTTTAGTATTAAAAATCTAGGTTATCTGCCTAGGTGGGTAATATTATTTATTGATGTATTTGCTATATTTATATCTGGTTTTTTGACCTATTATTTGTTTAGAGGCATTGGGTTGCAATATTATAAATCTCATAATGAGGGTTATAAAATAGCCTTGTTTTTTTTAACTAATATTTTCTTTTTTTGGTGGTTTAAAACCTATTCAGGTATTATTAGGCACTCTTCCTTTATAGATGCTATAAAAATTGTTTTTTCACAAGTTTCCACCTTTATAGTTTTAGTAGTTTTTAATTTTGTTTTTTCAATCTATTTTAAAGATACTTTGTTTCTTACTACAGCACTTGTAGTAAATATTATTGTTTCTTTTTGTTTGTTGTTTTTATACAGAGTATTGGTAAAACAATTTTTTGAAGTTTATCTGAAAGGGATTCAGAACGAAAAACTTGTCAGTGCCATTGTTTACGGTTCGGATGCCAATGCGATTTCAGTTTCTAATGCGCTAATTTCCGAAATTCCAATGAGATTTAAGTTGTTGGGGTTTATAGACAAGCACAATTCAAATTCTTCAAAAAGGATTCTTGATTTACCAATTTTAAATCAGAAAAAGAAAATTTCAGTACTCATGCGTTCTATGAATGCAGATGCATTGATAATTGCAGACAAAGCTCTTACAAAAGAGGAGCAAATTGCCATTGTAGATGAGTGTTTAGAATTTAATCTAAAAGTATATACCGTTCCTTTAATCTCGGATTGGGAAAATCAAAAAGAAATAGCAAAAAAAATAAAAAGTTTTCAAATTGAAGATTTACTAGAAAGGAAACCAATCGTTTTAGATAACAAATTAATTTCTTCACAAATAAAAGGAAAAACGATTTTAATTACTGGCGCGGCCGGTTCTATAGGAAGTGAAGTTGTGAGGCAAATTATCGATTTTAATCCTGAAATTCTAGTTATTTTAGATCAAGCGGAAACGCCTTTACATGACTTAACATTAGAGATTCAAAAATTAATTTCAAAAACTAAATTAGTTTCTCTTGTTGCAGATATAAGAGATTTAGTTGGATTAGAACGAATATTTGAACAATATAAGCCAAGTCTAGTTTACCACGCTGCCGCTTACAAGCATGTGCCATTAATGGAAGAAAATCCTTCGCAAGCAATATTTGTCAATGTGATGGGAACAAAAAATTTAGCTGACTTAGCTTTAAAGTATAAAATAGAAAAATTCGTAATGGTTTCTACTGATAAAGCTGTAAATCCAAGTAATGTAATGGGAGCAAGTAAACGTATTGCTGAGAAATATGTTCAGTCATTATATTTTGATACAAAAAACAAAGGTTCCCATACTACAAAATTTATTACAACACGTTTTGGCAATGTATTAGGGTCTAATGGGTCTGTAGTGCCTCTGTTTTCTAAACAAATTTCTGAAGGTGGGCCAATAACAATAACCCATCAAGAAATTATTAGATATTTTATGACTATTCCAGAAGCCTGTCAGTTAGTTCTTGAAGCAGGAGCTATGGGAAAAGGAGGTGAAATTTATATATTCGATATGGGTAAGCCTGTAAAGATATACGACTTAGCTACAAAAATGATCCGTTTGGCTGGTTTTGTTCCAGGTAAGGATATAAAAATTAAAATTGTAGGATTACGTCCTGGGGAGAAATTATATGAAGAGTTATTAAATGATAATTCAAAAACATTACCTACACATCACGAGAAAATCATGGTTGCACAAGAAATAATAGATATTCATAGCGAAGTAGAAACTGCAATTTTAGAGATTGTTAAAGTCTCAAATCAGTATGATAATAACTTGATAGTAGCAAAAATGAAAATGCTAATCCCAGAATTTAAAAGTATGAATTCTACTTTCGAAATTTTAGATAAATAAAAAAAAGATTAAAGTCAGTTGTCTTTTTAACAAAAATTGCATCTTTGCAAATCCAACCAGAATAATATGAAAAAATACTCTTACAATATAGTTTTAGCACTACTTACAATTATTTTATATACATCCTGTAGTCAACAAAAACATATTGCTTATTATCAGAATATTGAACAAATGCCGGCTTTATCCTCGACTAGTTTTGAATCAACTATTCAGCCTGATGATTTACTATTAATAATCGTTTCAGCTCCAGATGCAGAAGCTGCAGCTCCTTTCAATCTGGAAGTGGCAAATGTTTCGGCTGTCAACGGGCAAGCTTCTTTAGCACAACGCCAACAGCAATTATATTTGGTAGACAAAGATGGTATGGTAGAGTTTCCTGTATTAGGATCCTTGTTGTTTGGAGGAAAAACGAAATCTGAAATTGTAACTTTATTGAAAGAAAAATTGAAACTATATGTAAAAAATGCCATTGTAAATATGCGTATCATGAATTACAAGGTTTCTGTACAAGGAGAGGTAGTAAAACCAGGGTCGTATCCTATAAATAGTGAAAGAATTACCTTACCTGAAGCATTAAGTTTAGCTGGAGATTTGACTATTTATGGAAAAAGAGATGGGATTATCATTGTTCGTGAAGTCAACGGAAAGAAAACATTTAATAAAGTAGATATTACAAAAGCAGATTTTATTAATTCTCCTTATTATTATTTATCACAAAATGATTTGGTTTATGTAGAACCTAATAAGGCGAGATCCAATTCTTCTACTTTTAATCAGAATACGAGTGTTTGGATTGCGATAGCTTCTTTGGCTTCTTCTATTCTTTTTTCTATCCTAATAATTAATAAAAATTAAAACCGATTATGCATACAAATGAACATAACGAGGATAGTTCGATAAATTTAAGAAATCAATTATTCAAATACCTTCTTCATTGGAAATGGTTTTTATTTAGTATTATCACATTTTTAGTACTTGCGAAGCTTTATTTACGCTATTCTATTCCTGAATATAATGCACAAACTACCATATTAATAAAAAGTGAGAATTCAGGAGGTTTAACTTCTGAACTTTCTGCTTTTCAGGATCTGGCTATGTTTTCAGGAGACAAGAATGACATTAATGATGAAATTGAAATTTTAAAATCTAGAACCCTAATTGAAAAAACAGTTAAAGCGGGTAGTTTCAATATCAGTTATATTTCAGAAGGTAAAATAAAATCTTCTGACGCTTATGGACAAAATCCCATCGAAATTGTTTTTAAAGAGAAAAATAAGGATTTTTATGAAAGAGACACTGTTATCAATATCTCTATATTATCTCCTCAAAAATTTGAACTATATGATCAGGAAGAAAATCTATTAGGTGTTTATAAATTCAATCAAGAAATAAACTCAAATGAACTTGGGAATTATACTGTCTTAAGAAAAGAGGTTTTAAACAAGTATAAGAAAAAACAGTATGTAAATAAAGGAAGAATAGCTATAAATCTTATATCTTCTCTTAATGCTACCGAATATTTTAAAGGAAGGCTTTTTGTTGCCACTTTATCAAAATTTACTAATGTTTTAGAAATTTCTATTACTAATCCTGTTAGACAAAAAGCAGAAGATTTCCTTAATTTATTAGTGACAATATATAATAACGAGGCTATTGTTGATAAAAATATAATTTCTGAAAAAACAGCCCAGTTTATAAATGAAAGATTAAAACTTATTACTGGAGAACTTGATGGTGTTGAAAAGCAAGCTGAATCCTATAAGAGAAAAAATAAAATTACAGATTTACCTACAGAAGCCGGATTGTATTTAGAAAACGCTGGTGAATTCAAAAAGAGTTCAATAGCAGTAGGAACCCAAATAAAGATAGTCGATATTATGATCGACTTTATGAAAAAAAATAAAGATTCGGAAGTAATTCCAGCCAATATTATTCCGGAAGAAGGTAACTCTGCTACTTTAATTGGAGATTATAATAGTTTAGTTGTTGAAAGAGACCGAATTTTAAAAAGTTCTACTTCTGAGAATCCATTGGTTATTAGAATGAATGATAAAATTGAATCTTTAAAATCTGGAATTAATACAAGCTTGTATAAACTTAAATCATCACTTATCGTCAAGGATAATGATGTTAGCGGAGAAGCAAACGTTTTAAGTGCGCAAATTTCGAAAATTCCAAGACAGGAAAGAGAGTTTAGAAATATTTTTAGACAGCAACAAATTAAAGAAGAACTGTACTTGTATTTGTTTAAGAAACGTGAAGAAACTGCCATTGCTGTTGCTGGAACGGCTCCAATTTCTAAAGTTGTAGACTTTGCTTATTCCTCTAAAACTCCCGTTTCTCCTAACGGAAAAGTAATTTATCTTCTTGCTTTAATACTTGGAGTAATATTGCCTTTTTCTTTTATTTACATCATATATCTCTTAGATACAAAAGTTAAAAATCGTAATGATATTGAAAATCTTTTATCATTACCTTTTATTGGAGATGTCCCACATTCTGATGATAATAACGAAATTATTCAGTCATCGAGCAGAACAAGTTCCGCAGAAGCTATTAGAATTGTTAGAACCAATTTAGAATTTATATTAAATGATGTAGAAAGAGATAAAGCAAAAACAGTATTTCTAACTTCTACATTACCTAAAGAAGGGAAAACATTTATAGCCATTAATCTTGCTGCAACAATTGCAATATCAGGTAAAAAAGTATTACTTATAGGAATGGATATTAGAAATCCTAAATTAGATGAATATGTTAAATTACCTTCAAGAGGATTAACAAATTTCTTGTCTACTAAAGATGCAAGTGTCAATGATTTTATAGTTAAACAGAAAGGTTATGAAAAATTTGATATTCTTCCAGCGGGTATAATTCCGCCGAATCCTGCCGAATTGTTAATGAGTAAAAAAGTTGAGTCTATGTTCGAACAGCTCAAAGCAGAATACGATTATATCGTTGTAGATACAGCTCCTGTAAGCTTAGTAACAGATACTTTATTAATTTCTAAAAATGCAGATGCGTTTGTATATGTTGTTCGTGCAAATTATCTTGATAAAGCATTTTTAAGAACTCCAGAGTCCTTGTATAAAGAAGGAAAACTACCTAATATGTGTGTTTTATTAAATGATACAGATACAAAAAATGGATATGGTTATGGTTACGGACAAGAAGAAGTTAAAAAACCTTGGTATAATAAATTTTTTACTTTTTCAATATTTGGATAATAAAAAGAGAGGCAATTGCCTCTCTTTTTATTATAAGAAAAATTGATTATTTGCTATCGCTTCTTTAAGCGGTTGCAAATCTTTTAAGACTACTTTCTTATCGAAAGATTCAATATGTTTTTTGTGATGCACATCGGACCCTACAAAATCTATTAATCCTTTAGAAAGTAATTTTTTTGCAGTTTCTGCAACTTCTTTGCCATAATAGCCAACAGTTGAGAGTAAATTTAATTGAAATAAGCAACCAGCATTTTTTAATTTTAAATACTCATCAAAATTATTATGATAAAATAAATAACGCTCCGGATGAGCAAGTATAGGTTTATATCCAGCAATTTGCAAGTCAAAAATAATATCATACAATTGTATAGGAGGGTTTAAATAAGACATTTCTACTAATACATAATTATCTTTTAATGTCAAAATTTCCTCTTTTTTGAATAACGAAACAAAATGATCATCTATTAAATATTCTGCAGCAGCAGATATGGGTATATTTATGTTATTTGATGTCAAATTAAAAACTGTTTCATTTCTAAGAGTTTCAATTTTTTCTTTTGTATTATCCCAAAATCCATTAAAAATATGTGGAGTTGTAATGAATTTAGAAACGCCTATATTTTTTAATTCATTAATTAAAAAAATAGAATCATTAATAGTCTGTGCGCCATCATCGATACCAGGTAATAAATGCGAATGTATATCGATATGATTATCAGGGATTAAGTCTTTGAGTGTGGCTTTGTGTTTATTAAAAAAAATCAATGTAGGTGAGTTTATATTTGGACTACAAAAGTAGTTATAATTGCTAAAATTAATATTAAATTAAGCTTAAAATATTTACATTTGTAATTAGGGTTTGTTATAAAAGAAATTGATTTAGATGATTAAAGAAGAAGGAAACTCAGAGGATTGGGATTTAATTATAAAAGGCTCAACTTCACTTTTTGATATAAATTTTCAAGATATTTGGCGTTATCGTGATTTGTTATTTATGTTTGTAAAAAGAGATTTTGTTAGTTTTTATAAACAAACTATTTTAGGACCACTGTGGTTTTTTATACAACCTATTTTTACAACCATTGTTTTTACATTTGTTTTTGGAAATTTAGCAGGAATAAGTACAGATGGTTTGCCACAACAACTTTTTTACCTAACAGGAATCACTTCTTGGAATTACTTTTCAGATTGCTTAACAAAGACAAGCACTGTATTTAAAGATAATGCCAATATATTTGGTAAAGTATATTTTCCTAGATTAATCATGCCGTTAAGTATAGTAGTTAGTAATTTAGTTAGATTTGGTGTGCAGTTATTGTTATTAATTATAATGATGATCTATTTTGTAATGTTTCCTACTAACGGAACTAGTTTTCATGTAACTTATGCCATTGCTTTTTTTCCGCTTTTAGTTTTACTAATGGCATTATTAGGATTAGGATTAGGATTAATTATTACAGCAGTAACGACTAAATATAAAGATTTAACGTTTCTAATCACTTTTGGAGTTTCATTGTTAATGTATGGAACAACAGTGATTTATCCGCTAAGTGCTGCGCCAGAAAAATACAAAAGGATTATCGAGCTAAATCCTATGACGGGAATAATTGAAGCTTTTCGTTTTGCATTTCTCGGAAAAGGAGAGTTTTCAGTTTGGAGTTTAGGATATTCCGCAATAATTACTGTTATTGTATTGTTCTTAGGAATTTTGATTTTTAATAAAACTGAAAAAAACTTTGTAGATACTATTTAATGAGTAAACCAGTTATACAAGTAGAAAATTTATCTAAAGCCTATCAAATAGGGCAAATAGGAACAGGAACTATTTCGAGAGATTTAGAACGTTTTGTAACAACTAAAATTCTAGGAAAAGAAGATCCTTTTCTCAAAATAGGAGAGACTAATGATCGAAGTACAAAAGGAAGTAGCGACATAGTTTGGAGTTTAAAAGACATAAATTTTGAAATAAACCAAGGCGATGCCGTAGGAATAATTGGCAAAAACGGAGCTGGAAAAAGTACGTTACTCAAATTGTTATCGCGAGTAACTAGTCCAACCACAGGAAGTATTAAGGTAAAAGGAAGAATAGCCAGTTTGCTAGAAGTAGGAACAGGATTTCATCCGGAATTATCAGGAAGAGAAAATATATATCTCAACGGAGCCATTCTAGGCATGCGAAAAAAGGAAATTACTAGAAAACTCGACGAGATTGTCGATTTTTCGGGAGTTGAACGGTATGTTGATACGCCTGTAAAAAGGTATTCCTCAGGAATGTATGTTCGTTTGGCTTTTGCAGTGGCAGCACATTTAGAAAGTGAAATTCTTATTGTAGATGAAGTATTAGCGGTTGGTGATGCTGAATTTCAGAAAAAATGCCTTGGCAAAATGGGAGATATTAGCAAAGGAGAAGGACGAACTGTTTTGTTTGTGAGTCATAATATGGCAAGCGTTAAATTATTATGCAATAATTCTATATTATTGAGTAATGGAATCATGCAAAATATGTCAGCTACAGATATTATAATAAATGAATATAAAAAACTCTATAATCAGAACAACACTTCGAAAATTTTTGATTTTAAAAATGAATATTTTACACTAAATGAAATTTCATATAAAAATAATGAAGGCACAAGTTTTATTGCTATAAATGATGATATTCATTTAAATTTAATTTTCGATTTTAAAAATGATATTTCAGGAATTGCAATTGAATTGTTTGTAAAGAACGATGAAGAAGCATTAGTATTTAATAGTTTTACAAAAACATTTAATGTAAAAAAAGGAATTCTAGAAGTAACTTGTATTGTACCAAAAAATTTACTTAATAATGCTTTATATAAATTAACAATAGGAGTTTCTAAAGATTATATTTCTTTTCTAGCTAAATATGAAGATATTTTAGAAATTGAAGTAGAAAATCATATAGAAGAACTAGGATGGCAGGGAAAAGTAGAAGGAATTATAAGGCCTAAATTATCATGGATAGTAAATAAGATTGCTATCTAAAAAAGTATATTATGAAAATTAAATTAATACACTTTGTTCCACCTATATTTATTTTAATCTATAGAAAAATAGTTCCAAAAAAAGAAAAAGTAGGAATTTGGGCTGGTGATTTTGCATCTTGGGAAGAAGCACAGTTAAACTGCTCGGGCTATGATTCGGATATTATTTTAGAAAAATGTAAAAACGCATTGTTAAAAATAAAAAATAAAGAAGCAGTTTACGAAAGAGATAGTGTGTTATTTGACAAAATTCAGTACAGTTGGGGTTTACTTGCGGGCTTGCAAAAGGTAGCAATTGAAAATAATAACAATCTAAATGTTTTAGATTTTGGAGGAAGTTTAGGAAGTACATATTATCAAAACAAAGCTTTTTTGTTGGGTTTAAAAAAATTAGAGTGGAATATTGTAGAACAAGCTCATTTTGTAGATTGTGGCAAACAAAATTTTGAAAATGAACAACTAAAGTTTTATCACACAATCGAGGAATGTACACAAAACAGTAAACCTAATGTTTTGCTATTGAGTAGTGTATTGCAATATTTAGAAAATCCAAATCAATGGATTGAAAAATTTAATAATTTACAAATTGAATATGTTATTATAGATAGGACGGCATTTATAGATTCAGATGAAGATATTTTGACCATTCAGAATGTTCCAGAAAGTATTTATAAAGCAAGTTATCCAGCTTGGTTTTTTAATAAAGAAAAATTAATAAAAAAATTTAAAAATTATATTTTTATTGCAGAAATAAATAATAGTTTTACTCAGGATGCTATAATAAACAATAAAAAAGCAGAATGGACAGGAATGATATTAAAGATAAATAAATGAAATACTTAAATTTAGGCTGCGGAAATTATTTTTCAAAAGAAAGAGAATGGGTAAATTTAGATTTCGTTTCATCTTACGAAGGAGTTATTGCACATAATTTATTGCAGGGAATACCTTTTGAAGATAATAGTTTCGATTTAGTTTATCATTCTCACGTGTTAGAACATTTTTCTAAAGAAGATGGAGAAACTCTAATATCTGAATGTTTTAGAGTTCTTAAACCAAATGGAGTTTTAAGAATTGCTATTCCTGATTTAGAAATAATTGCTAAAAAATATTTAGATTTTTTAGAACAAGGAATCTCAAATCCTAACGATGAGTTAATACGTGCCAATTACGAATGGATGAAGATCGAAATGTATGATCAAACGGTAAGAAATGTTAGTGGCGGTAATATGAAAAAATATGTCCGTCAGGACAATATGATAAATGAAGATTTTGTTATTCAAAGAATAGGAGAGCAAGGTAGAGTAATGAGAAATAATTTTCTTAATGCCAAGAATAATAACAAACAAGCACAATCTTCAGAAAAGAAAAATACACCAAGTATTATTACTAGAATTATAAATAAAGTAAAAAAAGTAACTAAAAATAAAATAATTAAATTTTTAGATATAAATCCTGAACATATTGCTATTGGATCTTTTAGATTAGGAGGAGAAATTCACCAGTGGATGTATGACAGGTATTCCTTAACCAGTTTATTAACTAATTATGGAGGTTGTGATATTAAAGTTAGAGATGCTTTTTCGAGCTATATAAGCAATTGGTCAGAGTATAAAATTGACGGGAAAGATAATGTTGTAAGAAAACCGGACTCATTATTTATAGAATGTTTTAAAAAATAATGCTATATTTTACTACTTTTTTCGATAAAAATTACCTTTCTAGAGGATTGGTTCTAATTGAATCTTTGCAAAAACATGCTTCTAAATTTGAATTGTATGTTTTGTGTTTAGATGATTTTACAATCGAATATTTTAATAAAAATAGACAACACTATCCCGAAATAATAACATTGGCATTGAATGATGTCGAAAAACAAGACCAAGAGCTTTTTGCTTGTAAGGAAAACAGAAGCACTATCGAATATTATTTCACATTGAGTCCTTGTTTGCCTTTATTTTTGCTGAAAAAATATGCAATACCTCATATATGTACATTAGATGCCGATATCAAATTTTATGCTTCCCCAAATACATTATTCGATTTAAATAAATATTCAATAATAATTACACCACACAAATTTTCTCAAGAAATAAAATACAAAGAGAAAAGTGGTAAAAACAATGTGAGTTTCCAGATATTTAAAAATGACCAAGTTGGAATTTCTTGCTTAGAATTATGGAGAAAACAATGTATCGATTGGTGCAAAGATAAAATAGATATTGAAAATGATAGATTTGCAGATCAAAAATATTTAGATAATTGGGAACAAAAATATGCTCCAAATATTAAAGTTTTAAATGACAATGTAAGCGGTTTAGCCTCTTGGAATTTGAATAATTATGCAATCACAAAAAAGGACAATCTTTTTTATTCGAACGGAGAAAGAATTATTTTTTATCATTTCCATCACAATAAGTTTCTGAAAAAGCGATGGGCAACAAATGGATTTAAAGCAAATCAGGTTAGAAATCAAGAAGGAATAAATGAAATTTATAACGATTACTGGAATAATATTATTAAGTTTAACCAGTTATTAGAAATTAAAAAAGAAGTTTATATACGAACAAAATCATTTTCTAAAAAATTACTGTTAGTTTTACTAGAAGAGCAAACTGTTTTTTTTAGAATATCAAAAAACAAGATTATTTCTTTAGATTTCAGTAAAATCCCTTTTAAAGTAAGAAACCTAATTCGTAAAATTTATGCCT
This sequence comes from Flavobacterium sp., assembly GCF_039932285.1. Classification (GTDB taxonomy): domain Bacteria; phylum Bacteroidota; class Bacteroidia; order Flavobacteriales; family Flavobacteriaceae; genus Flavobacterium. Next base: position 3,141 of record NZ_JBDTQE010000066.1, on the reverse strand, counting down.
AAACGACAATTATAATAATGCTTTTTAATTCAATAAATTTCGCCATATTTTTACCAATAGTTTTTCTTCTATATTGGTTTGTGACTAACAAAAATTTAAAATGGCAAAATGCGTTGCTATTAGTCTCAAGCTATTTTTTTTATGCTTGCTGGGATTGGCGATTTTTATTTTTACTTATTTCCTCAACTTTTTTAGATTATTATACTGGAATAAAAATGTCTGATGCTAATAATCAAAAATCAAAAAAGTTTTGGTTTTGGTTAAGTATCTCTATAAATCTTGGATTTCTAGCAATTTTTAAATATTACAATTTTTTTGCTACTTCTTTTGCAGAAGCAATTTCTCATTTTGGATTGCAAATAAATCCTTGGACATTAAAAGTTATTTTGCCTGTTGGTATTTCTTTCTACACATTCCACGGATTATCTTATGTAATAGATATCTATAATAATAAGATAAAAGCAGAAAAAAATTTTATAGACTATTCAGTTTTTGTTAGTTTTTTCCCATTGCTAGTTGCTGGACCAATCGAGCGTGCAACACATCTTTTACCACAAATTCAAAAAAAGAGAATATTTAATTATACAGTTGCTGTCGATGGATTACGACAAATTTTATGGGGATTATTTAAAAAAATTGTAATCGCTGACCAATGTGCAAAGTACGCAAATTTAATATTTAATAATTCAGGAGAATATTCTGGAAGTACACTTGTTTTAGGTGCAATATTTTTTACTTTTCAAATTTATGGTGATTTTTCAGGTTATTCAGACATCGCTATTGGTACAGCAAGACTTTTTGGAATAGATTTGTTACGAAACTTTGCTTTTCCTTATTTTTCTAGAGATATAGCAGAATTTTGGAGACGTTGGCATATCTCGCTTTCAACCTGGTTCAGAGATTATTTATATATTCCACTTGGAGGAAGTAAGGGTGGCACATGGATAAAAGTTAGAAACACATTTATAATATTTATTGTAAGTGGTTTCTGGCATGGTGCAAACTGGACTTTTATTATTTGGGGTTTTCTAAATGCGTTATATATAATGCCTTCTATTATTTTTAAAACCAATAGGACAAATCTTGATATTGTTGCACAAGGAAAATATTTGCCATCGGTTAAAGATTTAATTTCGATAAGTATCACGTTTAGTTTAACTGTATTTGCTTGGATTTTCTTTAGAGCCGAAGATTTGTCTCATGCAATTAATTATATTTCTGGAATATTTTCTCAATCATTATTTTCAAAACCAACATTGTTTCCAAAAATGCTATTTTTATTATTGTTTGTTTTTATGGCTATTGAATGGTTAGGTAGAGAAAAGCAGTTTGCAATTGCAAATTTGGGTTTAAAATGGGTTACCCCTTTAAGATGGCTATTCTATTTTATCATAATTGCCTCCATTTTTTATTTTTATAGAAAAGAACAACAGTTTATTTATTTTCAATTTTAAAATTATGAATAAATTTATATATAAATCACTTTGTTTTTTTGGAATTATTTTTATTGCCATTCTAGGGATTAATTTATCTGAAAAGAAGAATGAAAAATTGTCGAATTATACAGCTGCTATTATTTATAAACATAGCAGAATTGAAAAAATAAAATCTCCGAAACTAATATTAGCTGGGGGTTCTAATCTAGCATTTGGAATTGATAGTGGAAAACTAGAAAAAGAGTTTTCTATCCCTGTAGTTAATTTAGGTCTTCATGCTAGTTTAGGATTATCCTTCATGTTGGAAGAACTTAAACATTCTATAAAGGTAGGAGATGTTGTACTACTATCCCCAGAATATTTTTTAGAAAAAAACGGAGATTATAGATTAAAGAAAAAAACAAGTAATTTTTACAAGGAAGCTGAACTATATTATTCCAGTAACTTATTTGATGATTTTAATATTTATTTAGAAAATACAAATGTAAAATATAAAGGTTTGTTTAAAAAAGTGGAGATAGAAAATAAAAGTACTGAGATAAAAGTATATTCTAGAGAAGCTTTTAATAAATATGGGGATGTAATTGCCCATTTAGATAAGGTAAATTCAAAAGAATTAAGTGGAAAAGAATATTTTGAGTATAGATATTGGGAAGGAATTGATCAAATTAATGAATTTGATAATTATGCAAAAAAAAAGAATGTAAAAGTATATTATTTATTTCCTGATTTTCTGAAATCTGAATATGTAAATAATAGAAAAGCAATAACTCAACTAGAATCTGATTTAAAAAATAATCTTACTATTCCAATTTTAAATAAGCCTACGGATTTTTTGTTTACTGATGGTTTTTTCTATGATACAGTTTATCACTTAAACAAAAAAGGTAGAAATGAAAGAACAAATAAATTAATTGTGATTTTAAAAAATAATAAGATTATATTTTAAAATATTTTTTTCATTCTCATTTCAAAAATCAGTAATAAAGTGAGATAAAAATAAGTCAATGTTTTTTATTGAAACAAATGCTATATCTAAAAAGTTAATGTTAGTTTTGTTAGTATAAAATTAGATTTTTAAAATTTATGCCTAAACTCATTACTATAGAAACATTTTCAGACAAACGTGGAAACCTTTCAGTTCTAGAAAAAAATATTCCATTCGACATAAAAAGAGTTTTTTATATCTATGGAGTCGACGATTCTGTAAGGGGAAATCATCGTCATCATAAAACAATTCAAGCGGTTATATGCATTGCAGGATCATGTATAATATCTAACGATGACAATATATCGAAACAGGATTTTACATTAGACAAGCCCAACAAGTGTCTGTTTCTTTATCCTGAAGACTATCACTCGATGCATCATTTTTCTAAAGATGCGATTTTATTAGTATTAGCATCAGAATGTTTTGACCCAAAAGATTATATCTATGAACCCTACAAATAAGATAATTCCCTACGAAAATCTAAATCTTTTAAACAAAAAATTTGAGCAAGCCTTTAAAGATAAATTTAATAGTTTTCTCGAAAAAGGATGGTATATTTTAGGTGATGAAGTAAAGCAATTTGAAGGAAATTTTGCTAACTATTGCAATTCGATCTATTGTGTTGCTGTAGCAAATGGATTAGATGCCTTAGAAATGGGATTGCAGGTATTTGATTTCCCTGCTAAATCAGAAATTATAGTACCTTCAAATACT
>NZ_JBDTQE010000065.1:0-14717 GCF_039932285.1 Flavobacterium sp. | reverse complement strand
CCTTGTGGTAATAAAGCGTATTGAGATACTTTTGCACCTACAAATAACATGGCAGAGCCATTTTTACAAGAAGCTACACAAGCACCACAACCTATACAAGCAGCAGCTTCAAATGATTTATCAGCATCTCCTTTGTTTATAGGGGTTGCATTAGCATCAATCGTATTTCCTGAAGTATTTACAGATACGAATCCACCTGCTTGTTGAATTCTGTCGAAAGAACTTCTATCAACTACTAAATCTTTTACAACCGGAAATGCCTTAGAACGCCATGGTTCGATAAAAATCGTATCTCCGTCGTTAAATTTTCTCATGTGTAACTGACAGGTCGTTGTTCCAGTATCTGGTCCATGCGCTCTACCATTAATGTAAAGTGAACACATACCACAAATTCCTTCACGACAGTCGTGATCGAATGCTACTGGCTCTTTTTTATCGTCAATTAATTGCTCGTTTAATTGATCGAGCATTTCTAAAAATGAACTCGCAGTAGAAACATTATCTAACTTATAAGTTTCCATGCTACCTTTTGCTTTAGCATTTTTTTGACGCCAAATTTTAAGGTTTATATTGATATTTTTTGCTACACTCATAATTTTTTATTTGTAATTTCTAGCTGCAATTTTAATAAACTCGTATTTCAATTCTTCTTTGTTAAGAATTTCTTTGCTGATATCGTAACCCATATATTCCCAAGCACCTACGAAAGAGAAGTTTTCATCATCACGAAGTGTTTCCCCTTCTGAATCTTGATATTCTTCACGAAAATGTCCCCCACAAGATTCTTTTCTTTGTAAAGCATCCATTGCCATTAGTTGTCCTAAATCTATAAAATCGGCAACACGAAGTGCTTTTTCTAATTCCTGATTTAATTCGTCTGCACTACCTGGCACATAAACATCTTTGTAAAACTCTTCTTTTAATGCAGCAATTTCAGAAATAGCTTCTTTTAAGCCAGCTTCATTTCTTCCCATTCCTACTTTATTCCACATGATTAATCCCAAACGTTTGTGAAAATGATCTACTGTTTTAGAACCATTATTTTTTAAGAATTTATCTATAGACTCTTTTACTCTATTTTCTGCTTCTAAAAATTCTGGAGAATCTGTTGAGATTTTTCCAGTTCTAATTTCGTCTGCTAAATAATTAGAAACTGTGTAAGGCAATACGAAATAACCATCGGCTAAACCTTGCATTAATGCAGAAGCTCCAAGCCTGTTTGCTCCATGATCAGAGAAATTAGCTTCTCCAGCAACGAAACAACCTGGAATTGTAGATTGTAAGTTATAATCTACCCAAACGCCACCCATGGTATAGTGCACCGCTGGATAAATTTTCATCGGAGTTTCATATGGATTTTCATCAGTAATTTTTTGATACATGGTAAACAAATTACCATATTTTTCTTCCAACCATTGTTTTCCTAACTTGGTAACTTCTTCATCTGTTGGATGATGGTTTCCTTTTGCGTAAGCAGTTTGTTTTCCTTTTGAAATAATTTCTGAAGAGAAATCTAAATAAACACCTTCATTGGTATCGTTAGCTTCAATTCCGTGACCTTCGTCACACACTTCTTTTGCAGCTCTTGACGCTACATCGCGAGGCACTAAATTTCCAAAAGCTGGGTATTTTCTTTCTAAATAGTAATCTCTATCTTCTTCAGCAAGTTGTGTTGGTTTTAATTTTCCTTCACGAATGGCTTGTGCATCTTCTTTTTTCTTTGGAACCCAAATACGTCCAGAATTTCTTAACGATTCTGACATTAAAGTCAATTTCGCTTGATTTGTTCCATGTACAGGGATACAAGTTGGGTGAATTTGAACATAACAAGGGTTTGCAAATGCAGCTCCTTGTTTGTGTACTTTCCAACCAGCAGTAACATTACTTCCCATTGCATTTGTAGATAAGAAATATACATTTCCGTATCCTCCAGTTGCAATAATAACAGCATGAGCTGAATGTCTTTCTATTTCTCCTGTAACTAAATTACGGGCGATGATTCCACGTGCTTTCCCATCTATCTTTACTAAATCTAGCATCTCGTGACGGTTAAACATTTGAACATTACCTTGACCTATTTGTCTTGATAATGAAGAATAAGCTCCTAATAATAATTGCTGTCCGGTTTGTCCTGCAGCATAAAAAGTACGTTGTACTTGTGTACCACCAAACGAACGGTTATCTAAATTCCCTCCGTAATCACGTGCAAAAGGAACTCCTTGAGCCACACATTGGTCAATAATATTTCCTGATACTTCGGCTAAACGGTGTACGTTTGCTTCACGAGCTCTATAATCTCCACCTTTGATGGTATCATAAAATAATCGGTAAGTACTATCTCCGTCATTTTGATAATTTTTAGCCGCATTAATTCCTCCTTGAGCTGCGATTGAGTGCGCACGACGTGGAGAATCTTGAAAACAAAATGCTTTCACATTATATCCCATTTCAGCTAATGATGCGGCAGCAGACGAACCTGCAAGTCCTGTTCCTACAACAATAATATCAATTTTTGGTCTATTGTTTGGAGCAACAAGTTTAAGATGATCTTTATGATTAGTCCATTTCTCTGAAATTGGACCTTCTGGTATTTTTGAATCTAACTTCATAATTAGCTATTAATTATTAAAATGATGAAATAATGCAATAAAAATAAATCCAAAAGGAACAATTATTGCAAAAGCATATCCTAATTTATGTAATGATTTTGAAAATTTATTATTGAATCCTACAGATTGAAAAGAAGAATTGAAACCGTGCCACAAGTGTAATGCTAACAATACGAATGCTAAACAGTACAAACCTGTACGAACTGGACTTACAAATTTAGCAACTAATTCTGGGTAATATCTTGTTGCATCTATCACATTGCCATCAATATATTTATAGGTTATTTCTTGAACCCAAAAATCATAAAAATGTAATCCTATGAATGCCAAAACTACTAATCCTGAAACAATCATATTTCTTGAAGCCCAAGATGCGTTTGCAGCACCATTGTATTTTACATAAGAAATAGGTCTTGCGCTTTTATTTTTCAATTCTAAAACGATTCCCATTACAAAATGAAAAACAACTCCAGCGATCAAAACGGGTTGCATAACAAATTGAATTACTGGATTGTATCCCATAAAATGAGACATCGTGTTGAAAGTTTCTGCACTAAAAACCGATATCATATTGATAAAAAAGTGGAGTGAGAGAAACGTTATCAGGAAAATTCCCGAAAGAGCCATAGCGACTTTTTTTGCTATCGATGACTTCAACATTGTTGATTTTGCCATAGTATTTTTATTAATTATTTGGTTTTAAAAAAATTTAAACAAAAATAAGGCAATTTCACTTCATCAACAAATGTTAGTGGCTTATTTATAATGAATTTAAAATGGGTTTAACTTTTGTTGAATACCAACCCGTTAACCCCATTTAATTATATAAATTTATTGTTAAAATTTCACCTAACATAACTAGGAATTAATCCTCGCAATCCCATATCTACAACATTCTCGCCAGCAGACGGTTCGTATTTTCCATCCGCATTTACTTCGTTCCACTCGAAACTATTGTTAATAGAAAGCGAGAGTGTAACTTCAATATTACTTTTTTCTGTTCCTGTAATTACTAAGTTATTAGCAAATTTTCCTGTTACCACACAAGATCCCGCAGAAATTGGCGATGTTGAATTAATTGGATTCGGAACTGTGGTAGCTCCCGCTGGCGCTTGTCCTGAAGTTGAATAAGGAAATCCTTGTAAACCAAAAGCCCAATAACCTTGGTCACGATTTCCGTTTACCACAAATGAATAATTTCCTATATTGTGGGTTGTAATGTATGTGCTTTTCCCAACAAAACTTGCTAAAGTCCCAATATAATTGGCTCCAGAACTCCAAACATTAATATTATAATTTTGATATGAAAGCGAGCATCTAACCCATTCGTAACTTCCTACTTGAATTTGGCTCAACGGGATTCTTAAAAACGCTTCGCCTTCCGCAACAATTATGGCTTTACTAAAATCAAAAGCAGACGAGCCACCAGCTAGAGTTGACTCTCCATTATATAAAATTGTTCCCGCACCTAATGCTGTATTTGCATTGGGAGCAAACTCTAAATAATGAGAGCTAATGGTGTTAAAAATTGGTGATTGTGCCGCGTTTCCAGTAGCAACAGTCGATGGTTGTCCTAAATTATCTAATCTAACTTGCGCTGGGTCAAATTTGAATTTAACAATTAATTCAGGTTCTGGCGCTCTAGGAATATCAGCTTCATCATCTTTATCTGTACAAGCGAAAAGTGTTAAAGCAAGGATAGGGAATAATAATAGGTTTTTAATTTTCATAACCAAAGGTTTTAGTATTCAATATTAAACAAATTTTTAATGCGTTTTAGTGACATCTTCATCTATTACAAGAATAAAATCTGCTCTGTGAAGGTTTTCTTTTTCAAAACGGATAATATCTTTTTGTGTAACTGTGGCAATAGTTACAATTTTTAGTTTGGGTTCTTTTTGCAATAAATACCAATTAATCCCTTCAAAATTATCACTATGGTAAGTTCCATTATAATGTACAAACGTTGTTTCTGGTTTTTTATTTTTTAGAATAAAATAAGCCATTGTTGCATCTTTTGAAGCTTGCGATTTAGGTAAGTTTTCTCCGCCATGACCTTCTGCCATTCCTAACATTTTTACATATCCAGGCAATTTAGCATCATAAGAAATTGGCATCGGCGCAACACATAACTTTTCTTCGGCAGAAAGATTATCAAGTGCAGAGAATCCATTTTTGTATACCAAACTAGCAAAACGACGTGGAATATTTGTAGCTATAAATGGAATTTTATTTGTTGTAGCAAAATCGACTAATGGTTTGTAATCAGTTTTATAATTAGGCCATAATCTAGCGGTTGAATCTAATTTTTTTTGATTAATTTCTCCTTTCAAATACTGATTTAATTGTTTCTGATTATCGGCTTCAAACATTTCGGCACCCAAAACAAGTTGCTTTTTTTTGGACAAATCTTTTATGAGTTCCAACTCAAGCCAATGTGCTATTGCATTATCGTGTTCTTCTCCAAACAAGACCACTTCTGCTTTTTCGGAAGCTTTCAACATGTCTTTGTAGCTTGTTTCTCGTCCGTTTCCATCAAAAATAAGAAAAGGCAATTTTTCTTGGGCAATTCCTTTTTGAATGAATAATATTAAAATAGATAAAAAAATAATTCGTTTCATAATTGTACTTTTCAAATGCAATGTTATAACTTTGGGACTTACAATAATAATCATTTCATTATGAAATACCATCAAATAGACCGAGATCTTTTCATCAAAAACAGGGCAAAATTTACAGCTCAGATGAAACCTAATAGTGTAGCGATTTTCAATTCGAACGATATATATCCAGTTTCTGCCGATAGCACATTGCCATTCGCACAACACCGTGATATTTTTTATCTGTCTGGAGTTGACCAAGAAGAAAGTATTTTATTACTTTTTCCTGATGCACCTTACGAGCATCTCAAGCAAATTTTATTCCTAAAAGAAACCAACGAACATATTGCCATTTGGGAAGGCGAAAAACTAACTAAAGACCGTGCTTTTGAAGTTTCGGGTATAAAAAGTGTGATTTGGCTACAGGATTTTCATAAAACATTGAAAGAAATTATGGCTTATGCCGACACAATGTACATTAATACCAATGAACATTATCGCGCAACCATTGAAACTGAAACTCGTGAAGCTCGTTTTATAAAATGGTGGAAAGAAAATTATCCAGCACATAAAGTAGAAAAATCGAATCCTATTTTGCAACGCATTCGTTCTGTTAAAGAAAGTGAAGAATTAGATTTGATACAAACTGCCTGTGATATTACCGAAAAAGGTTTTCGCCGTTTGCTTTCATTCGTGAAGCCAAATGTTATGGAATATGAGATTGAAGCAGAGTTAATGCACGAATTTTTAAGAAATCGTTCTAAAGGTTTTGCTTACACACCAATTATTGCTTCAGGAAATAGTGCCAATGTTTTGCATTATATAGAAAATAACTTGCAATGCAAAGCAGCCGATTTAATTTTACTTGATATAGGGGCAGAATATGCTAATTATTCTAGCGATATGACTAGGATGATTCCTGTTTCCGGAAAATTTACCGACAGACAAAAAGCGGTTTATAATGCAGTTCTAAATGTAAAAAATGAAGCTACAAAAATGCTTACACCAGGAACTTTATGGAAACCCTATCAAGTTGAAGTAGGAAAAATTATGACTTCTGAATTACTTGGTTTAGGATTGCTAGACAAAGCTGATGTGCAAAACGAAAACCCAGAATGGCCAGCATACAAAAAATATTTCATGCACGGAACTTCACATCACATGGGATTAGACACGCACGATTACGGATTACTACATGAGCCAATGAAAGCCAATATGGTATTCACAGTAGAACCAGGAATTTATATTCCAGCTGAAGGTTTCGGAATTAGATTGGAAGACGATGTCGTAATTCAAGAAAAAGGAGAGCCTTTTAACCTAATGAGAAATATTCCTATTGAAGTAGATGAGATTGAAAGTTTAATGAATGTCTAAATTATGAAAAAAATATTTTTATTCATTTGTATAATAGCCTTAAATTGTTCATTTGCACAAACCGAAGGTTATGCCATAAATAAAGATTTATCTAAAACCTATTACAAAACCTTTGGCTCTGGAACTCCAATGCTCATCATCAATGGTGGGCCAGGAATGAACAGCAATGGTTTTGAGACAATGGCAAAAAAACTTGCCACAAATAACCAAACTATTATATATGACCAAAGAGGGACTGGAAAATCGCCGTTAAAAACTTTAAATTCAAAAACCATTACAATCAAATTAATGGCCGATGATATTGAATCGTTAAGGAAACATCTCAAAATTAAAAAATGGATTATTTTAGGACATTCTTTTGGTGGCATGTTGGCTTCCTACTATGCAACGGTTTATCCAAATAGTATTGATAAATTAATATTATCGTCTTCTGGCGGAATTGATTTGAGTTTATTAAATGATCCAGATTTAATCACTTCACATTTAACTAAAATAGAACAAGATTCTTTACAATATTGGAATGACAAAATTGATAAAGGAGATACAAGTCACACAACCAGATTAGGAAGAGGTCGAGCATTAGCTCCAGCTTACGTATATGATCGAAAATTTATTCCTATTATTGCCGAAAGACTTACACAAGGAAATATGGATATAAATACATTGGTTTGGAATGATTTCAGGAAAATAAAATTTGATTGTAAAGACAAATTAAAGTCTTTTAAACAACCTGTTCTCATCATACAAGGAAAGCAAGATGTAATTAATGAAGAGATTGCTCAAACTGCCCATAAAGCCTTTACAAACTCTGAAGTTATTTTGCTAGACAACTGCAAACATTATGGTTGGCTTGACGCCGAAGAAAAGTATTTTTCTGCCATAGCTACTTTTCTAAAATTATAAAAAAATTGTTTCTTATGATTTTCAATTCCATCAACCTGTAACATTTTGAAATACACCTCGACTTATCTATAAACTAAAAGAAAAAGAAAATGCAAGCACATGAAATAGATTATCAGATATTTGGCGAAGAAATGCAGTATGTTGAAATAGAACTTGACCCGCAAGAAATTGTAGTTGCCGAAGCAGGTAGTTTTATGATGATGGACAACAACATACAAATGGAAACTATTTTTGGCGACGGTTCTGGACAACAATCAGGACTTTTTGGAAAACTTTTAAGTGCTGGAAAAAGAGTTCTAACTGGAGAAAGTTTGTTTATGACGGCTTTTATTAATCAAAACAATACAAAAAGCAAAGTGTCTTTTGCTTCTCCTTATCCTGGGAAAATAATCCCTATCGATTTAACCCAATTTGGTGGTAAATTTATTTGCCAGAAAGATTCTTTTCTTTGTGCTGCAAAAGGTGTGTCTATAGGAATAGAATTTTCTAAAAAACTAGGTCGAGGTCTTTTTGGAGGAGAAGGATTTATTATGCAAAAAATAGAAGGAGACGGAATGGCATTTGTACATTCTGGCGGAACATTAGCAAAAAAAGAATTAGGTGTTGGCGATATTCTTAAGGTTGACACAGGCTGTATTGTTGGTTTCACAAAAGATGTAGATTACGACATCGAATTTATTGGAGGAATAAAAAATTCCTTATTTGGTGGCGAAGGACTTTTTTATGCTACACTTCGCGGTCCAGGAACTGTATATGTGCAATCATTACCATTTAGCCGATTGGCAGACAAAATTATTGCCTCAGCACCAAGAACTGGAGGAAGTAGCAACGAAGAAGGAAGTGTTTTAGGCGGATTAGGAAGGCTTTTAGATTAATTTACATTCAATAAAATAATAATTGGCTTTCAGAAATGGAAGCCATTTTTATTTTTTAGGCAATTGAATTTGCGGTAAAGGTTGACAAAGAGTTTTATTTACAATCTTTTCTCTCATCAATTCCTTTTTATTAAAATGTCTAGATATATTTTGAACAATTTCTGTATAATTATCTCCTACAGTTATATCATTGACATCTTTTTTCTCATGATAAAACACCTTAATTGAACGACAATTATTATGTTCAAAAACGGTATTTAACAATGTTCTATCTGATAAACCACAGGAATGTCCCATAACATAAATCTGAAATTTTTCACTGTCAATGAATCTTAACAAATCACTATAATTTGAATTTTGTAAATATTGAAATGACTTGAAATTCTTCAAATATTCATTATCATTTAAGTTTTCAATAACTTTATAATCTTCATCCATTTCATCTCCAAAACCGAAATTTAATTTATTCTCTAAAACATTTTCTAAGCTCCCGTGAATAGAATTTATTTTACTTTCTATTCTATCATCTTTATTTAATAAATCGCTATAAATACTTGCTATTGGAGTATAATTAAAATTTAAAAAATATAGATTGTTGACTAATTCTTCTTTTCGTTCTTTATTAAAATGTTCTTCTATTTCCTTAACATCTTCAGCTTTTAAAAATTCTCTAAAAATATTATTTTGATTACTAAATAATGAAATTGGTTTTAGAACATCATAAATCTTAATCCAATTAATATTTTGATCTTTAGTGAAATCTAATTTATATCCAGCCACTACCTTTTCATTCAAGTACTTTTCAAGTCGATTTTTTACTTGATCAAATTCGAGATTAAGCTTTTCTATCTGTTCTTTTTTTAAAATTTCAAATTCAGCTAAATCTACTAATGCGTTGGTTGGTTTTAAATTAACAATGCTTTTCAAAAGTCGATAATATTCATTTTCTATATCAACCCAATTTTGAATTGATTTTTGATTAATTAATCTAAAAAATTGATTTTTATAAACAAGAATGTGCTCTCTTGGATATTTTCCAGTCAAGTAATTATTTCCAAATTCCCGGTAAATTTCGGCATTGGAAAATATAATTTTATCATCAAGTTGCTTAATAAAATTTGCTAACCCTACTAAACTCTCAATTTTATCAAAATTATAATTACTTCCAATATTTTCAAACGAGACAAACTCATCGTTATGATCTGAATTTGTTAAAAGTTTCCAATAATCATCAATAAAATCACTATATTTTGTCGGTAATCCATGAGCCAAATCAAACCCGTTTCCAATAATTACTAATCTGTTCATAAAAATGCTTTTCTCAAAAATAAGGTTTTAACTTATAAAAATCTATTTTTGCAACTGTAATCTATCAACAACAAACTTGAGCCAACTTCTCTACAAAAACACAAAAATCTCCTATTCCGATGCTGGAAAAGGAACCGTTATCGTTTTACTTCATGGTTTTTTAGAAAACGCCACGATGTGGGATTCTTATATTTCAGCTTTTGCTGAGAAATATCGTGTGGTTACAATCGATTTATTAGGTCATGGTAAATCCGAATGTTTGGGTTATGTACATACAATGGAAGACCAAGCCGATATGGTTTATGCTATTTTGCAACATTTAAAAATTAGAAAATCTATTTTTGTAGGACATTCAATGGGGGGTTATGTAGCTTTGGCTTTCGCCGAATTGTATCCAGAAAACACAAAAGCATTGGTTTTGTTAAACTCAACTACTTATGCTGATGACCATGAGCGAAAAATAAACAGAAATCGTGCTATAAAAATGGCGCACAAAGAATATACTTCTTTAGTACAAATCTCTATCGCAAATTTATTCAGCATAGACAATCGGGAAAGTTTTATTTCAGAAATTGAGCAAGTAAAAAAAGAAGCTTTAAAAACGCCTTTACAAGGTTATATTGCAGCGCAGGAGGGCATGAAACTCAGAAAAAACAAAGAACACTTATTACATCTTACTTCTTATCCTAAACTACTTATTCTTGGCAAAAAAGATGGCGTTCTTAATTACAATGACAACATCAAACAAGTTGAAGAAACAAATGTGCCATTAATTTCTTTTCCTGATGGTCACATGAGTCATATCGAGAATCGTGATGAATTAGAAAAAGTATTGTTGACTTTTTTTAAAAGTTGTTAATTCATTTTTTCTTCGAAAGGAGTTTCTACACTCAAAATTTCATTAATTAAAACAATAATTTCCGATTTAAAATGCTCTAGAATTTCAGGGGTTATGGTTGTAAAAACTTCTTTGTCTTGTTTGAATCCAAAGGATAAAAACCCGCCTTTCATGTTTTTGAAAGAAATGATTCCAGCCTCAATTTCTAAGTTATTTACTTGTTCTTCATACATAAACGCATAACAAAGCAACTGAATTATTTTATCGTTTTTTATATCTAAAGTGAGTCCGTTCCAATCTTTGAGCTGCACGCTATTTTTATCTACTTTACCCGTTTTGTAATCGATAATTCGAATTTTGTTGTTTCTAATTTCAATTCGATCTACATTTCCGGCAATCTTTACAGGAAAAGGCAAACGTCCGTCTTCTAAAATTCTTTCTAACGGCGTTTCTAATGCTAAAATTTTTAGAGCATCACCATTTGCAATTTGCTTTTTTTCTTCAATCAAAAAATTAAAAACATTTCGTTTTGCTACTTCAAAAGCCAAAAGATTCCTTCCTTTTTTTACTTCTCCTTCTTTATAAATTTCTTTAAATTGTTTCAGAACTTCGTCATTTGCAAGAACCAACATTTTATCTAAATCGTCTGTAGTCAAAAATTTATTAATGAGTGGTTTATACAATGCTTCTAACGTTTCGTGAATAATTGTTCCCAAAGTGTTTAGCGCAATATTTTCTTCGACTTCTTCCGATTCCCGGATAGATAAAATCCTTTGAAAATAAAATTGAATAGGATTTCTAATATAAGTTGTTAATGCCGAAGGCGAAAATCCTTTTCTCGTTGCAATTTCTTTCAATCGCATCATAACCGATTCCGATTTTGGAACTACAATTGGTTTCGAAGCAATATTTGGTACAATGGGCTGAATAATCTCATGAGTCAAATTGTGATTTGGTTGTTTTTCGACTTCCAATTGTGTAATAAAGCGGCTTTTTTCGCCACCATCTAAACCATCACTTTCAGTATTATAAAGTAAATAAACATTTTTGGCACGTTGTAACAAATGATAAAAATGGTAAGTATAAATCGCATCTTTTTCTTTATAGGTTGGCAATCCTAATTCTCGTTTTACATCATAAGGAATAAACGAATTGACAGTTTTTCCCGCTGGAAATTTCCCTTCATTTAACGAGGTTATAATTACCGTTTCAAAATCTAAAACACGACTTTCTAAAACACCCATAATTTGTAATCCAGACAATGGTTCTCCTTCAAAAGATACCTCGGCAAGATCAATTACTTGTTTGTATATGGCATGCAAAGTATCTATGTTTTCTATATATTCATTTTTAGAGCAATAGGTAATTAGTTTATTAATGACTTTGTATATCGAGTACAAAAACGTTTTTACTACTTTATCTTCTTCTAAATTAGAATCCAAATTTGATTTAACTATTAATAATATTTCAGAAATAAGTTCTAATATTTCAATCGGATTTTGATTCCATTTCTGAAAAAGCAATTCAAAAAGGCGATTGGGAATTTCTTGAAACGAAATAACTTTTTGATGCGTTATAAAGGTATAATTATTCTTTTTGATGGTTCCAATAACCTTCGAAGCGTTTACATATGACTCTATAATAGGGTTAGAAAGTACATCGAGTACATCTTTGTAATAAAAAACATAACTAGACTCACTTCTATTTAATGCGTTATTGTGCATCTTAAATAGTTTAGCAACCAGAAGTTGTATTGGATTATTTTTACTAGAATAACCCATTGTAATATTCAAACTACCAACACTTGCAGGAAGAGAATGCAACATTGGAATAAGCATATTTTCATCACCAAGTACCAAAGCAACTTTATCTAATGATGTATTTGGATTTTCTAAAATTAGATTATCAATTATTCCAGACACAATTTTAGCTTGACCAATGGCTTTTGCAGTTCCAATAATTTGAATATTTTTCTCATCTGAAAAATTAGTAGCAATCCATTCGAAAGGATTATTTTTATAATGCGTCCAAGTGCTTTTGAAACGTCTCACAAACAATCCCGCATCGTGAGCAACATCGTTTAAAAAAACCGCATCAATGTCCCAATAGATAGATGCAATATCTTTAGCTATAAGTTGTTGTACAATTTTTTCTTCCGCTTGATTTAAGGCATTGAAACCTGCAAAAAGAATTTTTTTGTTTTTAAAATTAGAAGAAAATCCCTCGAGATTATTTACGGCTTCTCTATAAATTAAGCCCTGATAGCCAATTTCTTTATATTTTAGATGTGTATAAAAGGATTCATAATACAAAGGAAGTAATTTCCAAAATTCTAGATAATTATCTATTAATCTAGTTTTGTCTTCTACTTCAATTCCCCAACGTTTGATGACTTCGATGTCTTGGAGATAAGAAAATACGTGTTTTGGATCAAGAAGGTAACGATCAATCTCATTAAAATCCTGTAATAATGTTTTTGCCCAATTAGAAAACTGTTCGAATGTTTGTTGTTTTTCCTTTACAGTTACCAATAAATAAACCGTATAAAACTCAAAAAGTAATTCTATCGAATCGACTGATCGAATATTTGCAATTTCTTGAATAAAATCTTCTATACTTATGATTTCTGGTGCAAAAGTAAAATTGGGTAGCTTTTTTTTAAACGCTTCGAGAAGGAATATTTTAGCTCTTTTGTTGGGTAGAATAATGGTTATTTCAGAAATATTTTCTGGTTTATCTAAAAGTAATTTATCAACTAAGTTATCTAAAAAAGTATTGTTTGCCATAGAATATAAATATAAAAAAACGCCCCGATAAATCGGGGCGTTTTAAGAATTTATTTTAGAAGTGATTATTTAACCACTTTTACTTCTACTCTTCTGTTTAAAGCTTTACCAGCTTTAGTTTTGTTTGAAGCTATTGGCATAGATTCTCCGAAACCAGTTGAAGTTAATCTAGCAGAATCAATTCCTTGAGAGATTAAATAATCTTTAACCGCTGCTGCTCTGTTTTCAGACAATGTTTGGTTAGCTGTATCTTTACCATCAGCATCTGTATGTCCTTCTATAGAGAAGTTAGACGAAGGGTATTCTTTTAATATAGCAGTCATTGCTTGTAATACTACAAAAGTTCTTTGTTGGAAAGTAGCTCTGTTAGTATCAAATAAGATAGTTTTAGCATAATCGTTTAGTTTTTTGATAGCTTCTTCAGAAACTTCAGGACAACCATTGTTAGCTACTGTACCTTTTACATCTGGACATTTATCATCTTTGTCAAGAACTGAATCTCCGTCAGTATCTGGCCATGGACAACCAGCGTTATCTCTTGGACCTGCAACTGTAGGACATTTGTCTTTCAAATCTGTAACACCATCTCCATCAGTATCAGGACAACCGTTTAATGCAGCTAAACCAGCAACTTCTGGACAAGCATCATCTTTATCAGCAATTCCGTCTCCGTCTGTATCAGGACAACCTTGAAATTCTTTTAAACCAGCAACTTCTGGACAAGCATCATCTTTATCATAGATTCCATCTCCATCTGTATCTTTTCCGCCAAATTTAAAAACCAAACCTGCTGTGTTTTCAAAAAGTGAAGGAACCTGGAAATCTGTTGAAGAATTATATATTCTATCAGTAAATGATTTTTTGTATGTAGAAGCTAATGATAAACCAACTTGTTCAGTAAACCAAAAAGTTAAACCAGCTCCTATATTTGCAGTACCTGCAGATGTTCTACCCATCCAAGTATAACCTCCACCAACATTTACAGAAGGATCAATTACTTTTGAACCAATTAAACTCATTAAGCTATATTTGATAGCTAAATCTCCCGAATAATACATCGCGTTTGGGTTGTCAACTCTCACTGCATTTGGAGTTGGACCCTCCCAATTTACATATTTTGTGATTTTGTTTACAGAACCTGTAACTCCAACAGAAAAATTACCACCAACATTTCTAGAAAGAGTTAAGTAAGAAACAGAAGGAATGATATTCCAATTGTCTTTTACATTAAAG
Source organism: Flavobacterium sp. (assembly GCF_039932285.1). Taxonomy (GTDB): domain Bacteria; phylum Bacteroidota; class Bacteroidia; order Flavobacteriales; family Flavobacteriaceae; genus Flavobacterium. The sequence continues at coordinate 191 of NZ_JBDTQE010000065.1, read as the reverse complement.
AATTCTGAAAAGTGATCTTTGAAATTAAAATCTCTCACACCAGCGCTAGTTCTTGTGTCTATTGCATTGGCTCCGAAAGATATTGCCCATGGATTGTCGCTGTCTTGTGCAGAAGCACTTAATCCAGCAATCATCAACATGGAAACAAAAAGTTTGTTAAGATGTTTCATACTTAATTTTATTTGATTACA
>NZ_JBDTQE010000064.1:0-15574 GCF_039932285.1 Flavobacterium sp. | reverse complement strand
GAGAGAATCAAATAAAAGTAAATTTTCTAATGAAGTTTTTGGGTAAAATGCTAAAAAATAAAGTATTCAACTCTGACTTTGGAAAAAACAGTCCAACGGCTAAAGAATTTATTTTTACAGATAAGTATGATTTTGAAGCTTCTAGAAATGAATTAATTAAAAATTTTAGCCGTTTTGCAGAAGGAACTCAATCTATAAAAATCACAAATCATCCTTTTTGGGGAAAAATGACTTCTGAAGATTGGAATAAATTAATGTGGAAACATGTAGATCATCATTTGCGCCAGTTTGGGGTTTAGCCCTGATCGAAACGGCATCCTTTTTCTTGCTTCTTTAGCAAGGAAAAGATAAAGTGTAGAGCAGGAAATGGCTCCTAAAAAAATCTAAATCTTGCTGATTGACTCTTTTTTCGGCTATTCCTAAAAACCTTTGTACCTTTGCCGCTTAGAACCTCAGAATCTTTTTTAAGAACATGCGAATAGATATTATTACCGTTTTACCCGAATTATTGCGAAGTCCTTTTGAAGCTTCTATTATGAAGCGTGCTATCGACAAAGGTTTGGTCGAAGTTCATTTTCATAATTTACGAGATTATACGACAAACAAACAAAAATCGGTAGATGATTATCCGTTTGGCGGTGGCGCAGGAATGGTGATGAACGTGCAACCTATTGATGATTGTATCGCGCATTTGAAATCCGAAAGAACCTACGATGAAATTATATATATGACGCCTGATGGTGAAACTTTGAACCAAAAAATGGCCAATACGATGTCGTTATTAGGTAATATTATTATTTTGTGTGGTCACTATAAAGGTGTAGATCAGCGTGTTCGCGATCATTTTATTACTCGAGAAATTTCTATTGGTGATTATGTATTATCAGGAGGCGAATTAGGCGCATTGGTTTTATGTGATGCTCTAATCAGATTAATTCCTGGTGTTTTGAGTGACGAAACCTCCGCATTGACTGATAGTTTTCAGGATAATTTACTTTCGCCTCCTATTTATACTCGTCCAGCAGATTATAAAGGCTGGAAAGTTCCTGAAGTGCTTACTAGCGGGCATTTTGCGAAAATTGAAAAATGGCGTGAAGATATGGCCTATGAGCATACTAAAAATAGAAGACCAGATTTGCTAGATAATTGATAATTGATAATGAATAATTAACAGTTATAAAAATTATCAATTATTCATTGTTAATTATTAATTATTTCTTACTTTTGCACCCACTTAGACCAACCTCTGGCGAAATCCGCGAATGTTGCTCTGATTTAAAACCATAATTAAAAAAATTATCATGGCAGATTTAATGAAATTCGTTCAAGACGAATTTGTAACAAGAAAAGATTTCCCTGTATTTGGAGCTGGAGACACAATCACAGTTTATTACGAAATTAAAGAGGGTGAAAAAACAAGAACTCAGTTTTTTAAAGGAGTTGTTATTCAAAGAAGAGGTTCTGGTAACACAGAAACTTTTACTATTCGTAAAATGTCTGGAGCTGTTGGTGTAGAGCGTATCTTCCCGGTAAACTTGCCAGCTTTGCAGAAAGTTGAAATAAACAAAAAAGGTGCAGTTCGTAGAGCTAGAATTTTCTACTTCAGAGAACTTACTGGTAAAAAAGCAAAAATTAGAGATAAAAGAAGATAATCAAATATCTTTTTATATTATAAAAGCTCCAAAGAAATTTGGGGCTTTTTTTATTAGTAGAATGAGACAAAAAATTAAACTGCATTTCAAAGCAAGCTTTCACCTAACAGTCTGTTTTAATTGAAGAATTCTTTATAAACTGGCAAAAATATTATTTGGTAATATCGTTTTAGTCTGAGAACTTCTCTTAAAATTGAAATACTTACTTTTGCTCTTTTAATTTTATAAAAATCTAAATTATAATGCGTAAAGCACTAAACTTATTCAATTTCTCTCAAAAAGTAGATTATAGAATAGAAATTCTAGCTGGACTTACTGTTGCAATGACTATGATTCCAGAATCATTATCCTTTGCAATTTTAGCAGGTTTTCCTCCTCTTGTAGGGCTATATGGTGCTTTTATAATGGGAATAATTACTGCCATTTTAGGAGGAAGACCTGGTTTAATTTCTGGTGGCGCTGGAGCAACGGTTATTGTTTTAATTGCCTTAATGAAATTACACGGTTTAGATTATGTTTTTGGAGCCGTAGCAATTGCAGGAATTATTCAAATTATTGTGGGTTTACTAAAACTGGGGAAATTTATTCGTTTGGTTCCACAACCTGTAATGTTTGGTTTTGTAAACGGCTTAGCCATCATTATTTTCATGTCGCAATTAGAACAATTTAAAACAGTTATAAACGGAGAAAAAGAATGGTTAACAGGTTCTCCGCTACTTATAATGGCTGGTTTAGTAGCTTTAACAATTGCTATTATAATTATTATACCAAAATTAACCAAAGCAATTCCAGCATCGTTAGTTGCAATATTAGTTATTTTTGCTGTTGTATTAGTATTTAATATTGATACCAAACAAGTAGTAGATATTGCTTCTGTTAGTGGAAGCTTACCTCCATTTCATATTCCGAATATACCTTTTACTTTAGAAACATTGCAAATTATTCTTCCGTATGGTTTAATAATGGCTGCAGTTGGTTTAACCGAAGGTTTATTAACACTAAACTTGGTCGATGAAATTACTGGGACAAAAGGAAACAGTAATCGTGAATGTTTAGCGCAAGGAGCCGCTAATATTACCAATGGATTCTTTTACGGAATGGGCGGTTGTCCTATGATTGCACAAACGTTGGTCAACTTATCATCTGGTTCTAGAGCAAGACTTTCAGGAATTGTAGCAGCGTTAACTATTTTAGTCATTATTTTATTTGGCGCACCCGTAATTGAATTATTACCTATGGCTGCTTTAACAGGAGTTATGATTATGGTTGCTATTGGAACTTTTGAATGGGCAAGTTTTAGAGCTTTCACCAAAATGCCAAAACACGATATTTTTGTAATGTTAGTCGTTACTTTAATTACGGTTTTATTACACAATTTAGCTTTAGCAGTTTTAATAGGAGTTATCATTTCTGCTTTAGTTTTTGCGTGGGAAAGTGCTAAAAGAATAAGAGCAAGAAAATATATCGATGAAAATGGTGTAAAGCATTACGAATTATTTGGGCCTTTATTTTTTGGTTCAACAACTGCTTTTAGCGAAAAATTTGATATTGAAAACGATCCGAATGAAATTATAATTGATTTTGCAGAAAGTAAAATTACCGATATGAGTGCCATTGATGCCGTAAATAAAATAACAGAACGTTATGCAGCAGTGGGTAAAAAAATACATTTAAAACACTTAAGCAGTGATTGTATCGAATTACTTAAAAATGCAGAAGCCATAATTGATGTCAACATCATGGAAGACCCAACCTATAAAGTTGTAGATACAAAATAGTTTGTATTTACGAGGAGAGGTTCACACTAGTGGAAGAGGTTCAGGAAACACTGAAACTTACAATTCGTAAAGAGTCAGGACAATTGGAGTTGAGCTTATATTCCTCATAAACTTAACTGCTTTACAAAAGATTGAAAATCAACAAAAAAGTTGTAGTTCGTAGCGCTAGAATTTTCTACTTCAGAGAATTTACTGGTAAAAAAGCAAAAGATAGAGATAAAAGAATAAAGTCAAATATCTTTTTTTATGAGCTTAAATCCATAAAATAGGATTACATAAATTACAGAATTGATAATTACAAGTTTCAAACTTACGAAAATCACAAATCAATCGATATAGTTATTTAAAGTAATTATTTTAAAATTTGATTTCTTATATTTGCTATTATATTTTTTAAAAAACAATAAACTAACATACATTATAATGGCAAAAATTAAAGTAGCCAATCCAGTTGTAGAATTGGATGGCGATGAAATGACAAGAATTATTTGGGCATTTATTAAAGATAAGTTAATACTTCCTTATCTTGAATTAGACATAAAATATTACGATTTAGGAATAGAAAGTCGTGAAGCTACAAAAGATCAAATCACAATCGACTCTGCTGAAGCTATAAAAAAATACAATGTAGGTATCAAATGTGCTACCATTACACCAGATGAAGAACGTGTTAAAGAATTTAACCTTTCTAAAATGTGGAAATCTCCAAACGGAACCATTCGTAATATCGTGGGCGGAACTGTTTTTCGTGAGCCTATTATTATGAGCAATGTTCCTCGTTATGTACAAGGTTGGACAAAACCAATCGTTATTGGTCGTCACGCTTTTGGAGACCAATACAAAGCAACTGATACTGTTATAAAAGGAAAAGGAAAACTGACCATGACTTTTGTTCCTGAAAATGGAGGCGAAACTCAGAACTGGGAAGTGTACAATTTTGAAGGAGACGGAGTTGCAATGTCTATGTACAATACTGACGAAAGTATTTACGGATTTGCACATTCTTCTTTCCAAATGGCATTAACAAAAAAATGGCCATTATATTTATCTACAAAAAATACAATTCTAAAAGCTTACGACGGACGTTTTAAAGATATTTTTGAAGAAGTATATCAAAGTGACTATAAATCTAAATTTGAAGCACTAAAAATCACTTACGAACACAGATTGATTGACGACATGGTTGCTTCTTGCATGAAATGGAATGGTGGTTTTGTTTGGGCTTGTAAAAACTATGATGGAGATGTTCAGTCAGATACTGTTGCTCAAGGATTTGGTTCATTAGGATTAATGACTTCTGTACTAGTAACTCCTGACGGAAAAACAGTTGAAGCAGAAGCGGCACACGGAACTGTAACACGTCACTATAGAGAACATCAAAAAGGAAGAGCTACTTCTACCAACCCAATTGCATCTATTTTTGCTTGGACAAGAGGTTTAGAACACAGAGGAAAATTAGACAATAATCAAGCCTTAATAGATTTTTGTTTAAAACTAGAGCAAGTTTGTGTAGAAACTGTTGAAAGCGGAAAAATGACTAAAGATTTAGCTATCTTAGTAAAACCAGAAGGTTTAACAGAAGCTGATTATTTAACTACCGAAGATTTCTTAGCAGCAATAAAAGAGAATTTAGACAAAAAGCTAGCTTAATCTCTTATATAAACAAACGATAAAAAGACAATCAGAAATGATTGTCTTTTTTTTAATCATATATTAACAATTGTTATGTAACAAAAATCGCATTAATTCGTCAAATTTGTAACTCACTATAAGTGAAAAAAAATAAGTCATGATTACAAAAAAAATATTCGCGTTATTCCTTTTTCTATTAGTATTTACAACGAGTTTTGCACAAGATAGATTTACAATTTCAGGAACTATTTCTGATGCGAAAAATAATGAGACTCTTATTGGCGTAAACATTTTTTCAAAAAATACCAAAGCTTTTGCAGTTACAAACGAATACGGTTTCTACTCACTCACTTTACCAAAAGGAGAGTATGAAATAGTGATTAGTTATGTAGGTTTTCAAACCATTGAAGAAACAATTTCTCTAACCGAAAACATAAAAAGAAATTATAATTTATCAGACTCTGGGCAAGAATTAGAAGAAGTTGTTATTACCGAAAAAACAAAATCTAATATTCGTAAACCAGAAATGAGTGTCAATAAATTATCTATTGCAACCATCAAGCAAATGCCAGTTGTTTTAGGAGAAGTTGATGTTCTAAAAGCAATTTTATTTCTTCCCGGAGTTACAAATGCTGGAGAAGGACAATCAGGGTTTAATGTACGTGGTGGTGGTGCAGATCAGAACTTAATTTTATTAGACGAAGCTACAATTTTTAATTCTTCTCACGTTTTTGGTTTCTTTTCAGTTTTTAATCCAGATGCGATAAAAGATTTAAAATTATACAAAGGCGGAATACCAGCACGTTTTGGAGGTAGAGCATCATCAGTTTTAGACATTTATCAGAAAGATGGAAACAGTAAAAATTTTCATGTAAATGGTGGAATTGGACTCATTTCTAGTCGCCTTCTTGCCGAAGGTCCAATTGTAAAAGACAAAGGATCATTTCTTATAGGCGGTCGTGCTTCGTACGCACATTTATTTCTGAAATTAACAGACAATAAGAATGTTGCTTATTTTTATGATTTAAACACAAAATTAAATTACAAACTAAACAAGAATAACAATTTATATGTTTCTGGATATTTTGGTCGTGATGTTTTTTCGTTAAATAAAACATTTACAAATACCTACGGGAATTCGACTTTAAACTTACGCTGGAATCATTTATATTCCGATAAGTTATTTTCAAATTTATCGATGATTTATAGTGATTATTATTACGGACTAACACTAGATTTTGTAGGTTTTAATTGGAATTCAGGAATTAAGAATTATAATCTTAAATATGATTTTAAATATTATTTTTCAGATAAAATAAAACTAAATTATGGTGCAAATGGCATCTATTACAACTTTAATCCTGGAACTATAGAGCCGATAAATTCTGAATCAGGTATAAACTACAAACAGTTAGAAAAAAAGTATGCTTTTGAACCTGCTTTATATGTAGATGCTGAGCAGAAAATAACAGATAAATTATCGATAAATTATGGTTTGCGTTATAGTTTATTTTATCGCTTAGGAAGTTCTACAGTTAATATCTATGAAAACAATCAACCTGTCTTTTATGATTCAGATTTAAAAATCTATGAAAAAGCAAAACCTATTGGCACAGAATATTTTGGGAAAAATAAAACCATTTCGAGTTTTAATAATCTCGAACCTCGTTTCTCTGCAGCTTATGAGTTAAACAATAATCAATCGGTAAAAGCAAGTTATAATCGAATGGTGCAATACTTACAGCTCATTTCGAATACAGCTTCACCAACTCCACTTGATGTTTGGACACCTAGTGACAATTATATAAAACCTCAAATTGCAGACCAAGTTGCAGTAGGTTATTTTAATAATTTTAGTGACGATAAATATTCTGTTGAAATTGAAAGTTTTTACAAAAAAATACAAAATAGGATGGATTATATAGATGGTGCCGATCTAATTTCTAATGAAGCCATCGAGCAAGTAATACTAAATGGTAGAATGCGTTCCTATGGTTTAGAATTTTTAATTCGAAAAAACACAGGAAAACTAAATGGTTGGATTGCTTACACGATTTCAAAATCACAACAACAAACTTCAGGAAGAACGCCAGACGAAGTGGGAATAAATAATGGGGATTGGTATCGTTCTGCTTATGACAAATTACATAATCTTGCAGTTACCAGCACTTATAATTTGAATAAAAAATGGACTTTTGGAGCTAATTTTACGCTACAAACGGGTCAGCCAGTAACTTACCCTAACGGACAATATGTATATCAAGGGATTACAATTCCTAGCTACGGATTAAGAAACAAAAATAGCTTACCCACTTATCATCATTTAGACATTTCGGCAACTTATGTTCCCAAACCAGACAAAAAGAAAGGAAGACAAGGCGAATGGGTTTTTAGTGTTTATAATGTTTATGCTCGAAAAAATGCCGCTTCAATAAGCTTTCGCCAAAATGCTGATTATGGTAACAATGAAGCTATTAAACTATCAATATTCGGAATTGTACCATCGGTTTCTTATAATTTCAAATTCTAAAACATGAAAAATCTAAGCAAATATTTATTTATAATTATAACTACACTTTTATTAACCAGTTGTGAAAACCCTGTTGATGTTTCGCTAGACACAGCAGAACCTAAACTTGTTATCGATGCAGTTATAAAATGGCAAAAAGGAACTTCAGGAAACGAACAAAAAGTAAAACTTACTACAACAACTGATTTTTATACCAATATAATTCCTGTGGTTTCTGGAGCTACAGTTTATATTACAAATAGCACAAATACAGTTTTCAATTTTATAGAAACTCCAAATACTGGTGAATACATTTGTAATAACTTTGTACCCGTTGTGAATGAAAATTATACACTAACAGTAATAAATAATGGACAAACGTATAAGGCTACCGATAAATTATTAGCCACGCCAAACATAAACAATATTAGTCAAGTATCCGTTCCAGGAGTTGGAGGGGCAGATTTAATTCAAGTAAAATTTTTCTACCAAGATAACGGACTAGAAGACAACTTCTATTTAATTGGTTTTAAAAACAGCACCAAAGCATTTACAGAATTTGGAGTTATAAAAGATCGTTTTTTTCAAGGAAATCTAATGTTTGGTTTCTATACCGATGACAAGTTAAAAGCTGGAGATCAACTAGACATTTATCTACAAGGCATATCCGAACGTTACAACAATTACATGGAAAAACTACTTAACATTGCAGCTACTGATGGTGGAAACCCATTTGCAACACCACCAGCAACATTAAGAGGAAATATTATAAATCAATCAAACGAAGCAAATTTTCCATTAGGATATTTTAGCTTAGGAGAAATTGATACCGATGTTTATATTGTTCAGTAGATATCCAGCTTTACATTTCAAAAAAAATGATTGAATTACATTTTTTTATAAAAAGAGATTTCTCTTAATCAAATATCAAAATTGTGCTGTTTCAGTAGAATCTTTCATAGCTACTGTTGATGTTAAACCCATAGTTACCGTATTTTGAACTTCATCAAAATAAGTAGTACCTACAAAATTTTGATGTTTTATTGCTTTAAATCCTTCTTTTTGAAGTGCAAATTCTTTTTCTTGTAATTCAGAATAACCTGCCATTCCTTTCTTTTTGTATGCTAAAGAAAGTTCAAACATTGAAGTATTTAATGCGTGGAATCCTGCCAATGTAATAAACTGGAATTTATATCCCATTGCAGCAATGTCTTCTCTAAAAGTTTCCATCTCTTTAACAGATAATTTTGAAGCCCAGTTAAATGAAGGAGAACAATTGTATGCCAACAATTTTCCTGGATATTGTGCATGAATGGCTGTTGCAAATTTTCTAGCCTCTGCAATATCTGGAGTAGAAGTTTCCATCCAAATTAAATCGGCATACGGCGCATAAGATAATCCACGATCTATACCTTGCTCAATTCCGTTTTTTACATAAAAGAAACCTTCTGGAGAACGTTCTCCAGTTATGAATTTTCTATCTCTTTCATCTACATCGCTGGTTAATAAATTTGCAGCTTCGGCATCGGTTCTAGCAATAATTAAGGTCGAAACACCCATTACATCTGCTGCTAATCGTGCTGCAACTAATTTATTAATAGCTTCTTGTGTTGGCACCAATACTTTTCCACCCAAATGACCACATTTTTTTGCCGATGACAATTGGTCTTCAAAATGCACACCAGCAGCACCAGCTTCGATCATACCTTTCATTAATTCGAAAGCATTTAAATTTCCACCAAATCCAGCTTCTGCATCGGCAACGATAGGAACTAAATACTCTTTTTTATTTTCAATTTTGTTTACACTTTGTATTTGATCGGCTCTTAACAAAGCATTATTAATTCGCTTTACCACTTGCGGAACACTATTCGCTGGATATAAAGACTGATCAGGATACATTTCGCCAGACAGATTTGCATCGGCAGCTACTTGCCATCCACTCAAATAGATAGCTTCAAGTCCTGCCTCTACTTCTTGAATGGCTTGATTACCAGTTAGTGCACCTAAACCAGCAACCCAATCTTGGTTGTTCAATTTATGCCATAAAACTTCCGCACCATGTTTTGCAACGGAATGTTGAATTTGATATGATCCTTGAAGTGTAATAACTTTTTCGGCAGTATAAGGTCTTTCGACTCCTTCCCATCTTTTGTTTGTAGTCCAATCGGTAACTAATTGCTGAATTTTTTCGTTTGTGTTCATCTTTTGGTTATATAGTTGTGTTAATATTCTTTTTTAAATTAATCTAAGTATTGATAGGTTCTTAGCGTCAAGAATTCTTCTAGTTTTTCGTTTAAAACCATTTCCAATAATAGTTCAGAAGCAAATTGAAATTTTCCTGCTAAGAATAGATCCGTACCCACCATAGTTTTTATAGCTTCTAATTCTTCAATAACATATTTCTCATATAATTCTTTGGTACAAGTGTTACCATTTTCTAAAACCACTTTTTTGTTTAGCCAATGCCACAATTGAACCCTAGAAATTTCAGCAGTAGCTGCGTCTTCCATTAAATTATAAATAGCAGCCGCTCCATTTCCTGTAAGCCAAGATTCTAAATATAAAATAGCCACATTTATGTTTTTGCGCACTCCTTTTTCTGTTACATTTCCTACTGGTAATTCTAAAAGTTGTTCTTCTGAAATTGAAATTTCACTTCTTTTAATATGCATTTGATTTTGAGTTAGCATATTTTCATTAAACACTTTCATTGCAATAGGAATTAGACCTGGATGCGCAACCCAAGTACCATCGTGTCCGTTTTTAACTTCACGTTCTTTGTCGGCTTTTACTTTTTCAAAAGCTAAATTATTCTCCAACTCATTATTTTTGATAGGAATTTGAGCTGCCATACCACCAATAGCAAGTATATTTCTTTTGTGACAAATTTGAATCACTCTCAAAGAATAAGCACTCATAAATGGACTTGTCATAGCGACTTGATCCCTGTCTGGCACAAGAAAATTAGGTTTGTTTTTTAGTTTTTTTATAAAAGAAAAAATATAATCCCAACGACCACAATTAAGGCCAACAATATGATTTCTTAGTTCATAAATTATTTCGTCTAATTGAAAACTAGCTGTAATAGTTTCAATTAATACAGTTGCCTTGATAGTTCCTATTGAAATTTTAAAATAATTTTGAGAAAACTCAAACACTTCATTCCACCATCTTGCTTCTTCGTAATGCTCTAATTTTGGCAAATAGAAATAACACGATGAATTTTGTTTTAATAAATTTTGTATGTTATGAAAAAAGTACAACCCAAAATCTACTAAAGATGCCGAAAGATTCTCGCCATTTAATTGCAGATTTTTTTCTTCTAAATGCAAACCACGAGGTCTTACAAGAAGTGTTGCGATTTCATTATTTAGTTGATACTTTTTTCCGTTTTGTTCTAACGATATGGTTTTATTTACAGCATCAATTAGGTTTTTTTGTCCTTCCATTAAATTACTCCAAGTTGGAGAACAGCTGTCTTCAAAATCGGCCATAAAAGTTTTCGCACCAGAATTTAGTGCATTTATAACCATTTTTCGATCTACTGGACCCGTAATTTCAACTCTTCTATCTAATAAATCTTTCGGAATTGGAGATGCAGTCCAATTAGATTCTCTTATATTTTTAGTTTCTAAAGGAAATATTGGGTATTCGCCATTATCAAAAATAGCTTGTTGTATTTCTCTTTTTTCAAGAAGCTTCTTTCTTTTATAATTAAACTCTTGATGAAGTTGTTCTAAAAAAAGTAATGCATCAGGAGTTAATACTTGCTCATGCTTATCTTGATGATTAATTTTTACAGTTATTTTTTCTGCTAGAGTTTCCATATTATATTTTGTTTGTTTTTATCTGATGACAATATTATAAAATAAAATAATACAAAACAAGCGAACGTTCGCTAATTTAATAAAATATTTATTTTTTTAAATTTCGCTAAAAATGACTTACATTTGTTTTAAGTTTTTTAGTTTTAAAAACTAATTTTTCAATATTATACAATAATTTGATTTTCAGTTATTTATGATTTATTAATAAAAAAATAATTGGGAAATAAATTGATTTAGTCAAGAAAATAAAAATAAGATGATTGAAGAAGAATACATACGCTTAATTTTTGGATTAAAATTAAAACAGTTGAGAACCGAAAAAAGTTTATCGTTGTTTGGTTTAGCCAAAATAACTGGACTTTCGAAATCCTATTTAAACGAAATTGAAAAAGGGAAAAAGTATCCTAAACGGGATAAAATAGTTTTACTTACTGAAGCACTTGATGTGACTTATGACCAGTTGGTATCTCTAAAATTAGACAAAAATTTAGCGCCTATTGGAGAAATTTTGCAATCTAGAATTTTAAAAGAAATACCGTTAGATATCTTTGGCATTAAAGAAAGTGATTTAATAGATATTATTGCAGAAGCACCATTAAAAGTAAATGCATTTATTAATACACTTTTTGAAATTGCCAAGCATTATAATTTAAGTCGTGAGAAGTTTTTTTTAGCATCACTTCGATCATATCAAGAAGCTCACAATAATTATTTTGAAAATATTGAAAATGATGTAGAGCGTTTTGCAAAAGCATATTCGATAGACTTATCTATAAATCTAAAAGTTAAAGATTTAGAAGATATTTTGATCGAAGAATATGGGTACACCATAAACAATGAAGAATTAACAGAACATAAAGAATTAACTAATTTACGTTCTGTTTTTGTGCCAAAAACGAAAACTTTACTCATCTCTAAGGAAGCTGACATATCGCAACGAATGTTTATTTATGCAAAAGAAATTGGCTATAATTTTTTGAATATTACCGATAGACTGTATACTTTCTCTTGGATAAAATTTGACAGTTTTGATCAAGTTCTAAATAATTTTATTGCTTCATATTTTGCTGGAGCATTATTAATTCCTAGAAAAAAACTAGTAAGCGAAATGAAACTATTCTTTGATTCTAATACACTGAACGAGGAACTTTTCTTGAATTTAGTTGCACGATTTACTGATTCTCCAGAAACATTCTATCAGCGTTTGACTAATATTTTACCTAAATATTTTAACATAAAAAATTTATTTTTTTTGAGATTCAATTACAAGCCCGAACGTGGCGATTTTCAATTAACTAAGGAATTGCATATTACAAATATTCAAGAGCCACATGCAAATGAAAATAATGAGCACTATTGCAAACGATGGGTTTCTATTAAAATTTTAAAGGAAATAACAACCTCAGATAAAAATCATTTGTTTGAATCACAAATTTCATCCTATGATCATTCCCAAAACGAATATTTAGTTTTAGCATCAGCTACAAAAGATCCTTTTAGAGATGGCTATTACAGAAGCATTGCTTTAGGAATTTTGATATCACCTCATGCCCAAAGTAAAGTTTCTTTTTTGAATGATGCCAAAATTAAAAAACGGAAAGTTGGGGTTACTTGCGAATCTTGTGCTATTTCTGATTGTCAAGAACGAGTTGCGCCACCTAAAAAGTTAGAACGTATAACTCGTTTTGCAAAAACTGAGGATGTGGTAAAATCTTTAATGGAAAAATATAGCTAAGATTATGATTGCAAAATCGTACTTAAAATTTCTTTGGAACTCCAAAAATGAACATGGTGTGCATTCGCCATTTGTATTTGATTTGATCACCAAATGTTTTTATGATAAATCGTCAAAACCCCAATATTTACTTTTAAAAAAGTATAGAAACTCTCTTTTAGAAAATAAAAATACAATTGAAGTAACGGATTTTGGTGCTGGTTCACGAGTTTTTAAATCCAATACACGTCAAATAGCTAAAATTGCAAAAACAGCGGGAATTTCTAAAAAAAGAGCTGAATTATTATTCCGAATTGTCAATTATTTCGAGCCCCAAACTATTTTAGAAATAGGAACTTCTTTAGGATTAGCTACTTCTGCCCTATCTTTAGGAAATTCAAAAGCTAAAATCACTGCTTTAGAAGGTTGTCCAAATACTGCGAATCAATGTAAATTGCAATTTCAAAAATTCAATTTCAATAATGTAGAATTTATAAATACTGAATTTGAAAGTTATTTCAAAAATCATCAATTATCAACTATAAATTATCAATTAATTTACTTTGATGGCAATCATTCTAAAAAAGCCACTTTAGATTATTTTGCTCTTTTATTACCCACAATCACAAATAATTCTGTTTGGATTTTTGATGATATACATTGGTCAAAAGGTATGGAAGAAGCATGGGAAATCATCAAAAATCACGAAAAAGTAAAAGTCACAATTGACACATTCCAGTGGGGAATTGTGTTTTTTAGATTTGAACAAGAAAAAGAACATTTTGTGATTCGAGTTTAAAAAGTGTAACATATTCTAAAATTTTAGTCTAATACATTAAGTTATATCTTAAACTTTTTAACTTTAGACTTTAAAATAAAACAATGGCAAATCCATTAATCAAAATAACCAATATCAAACGAGATTTTGTTCTTGGTAGCGAAATCATCAATGTCCTAAAAGGCATCGATTTAGAAATCAATAAAGGAGAATATGTGGCACTCATGGGACCGTCTGGCTCAGGAAAATCGACATTAATGAATCTTTTGGGTTGTTTAGACACGCCAACTTCTGGAACTTACATTCTGAATAACAAAGATGTTTCGCAGATGATTGATGATGAATTGGCAGAAATAAGAAACAAAGAAATAGGATTTGTTTTTCAAACTTTCAATCTTTTGCCAAGAACAACCGCTTTAGACAATGTAGCTTTACCAATGATTTATGCAGGATTTTCAAAACCTGAACGTAATATTCGTGCGACCGAAGTATTAAATCAAGTAAATTTAGGCGATAGAATGGACCACCAACCCAACCAACTTTCAGGTGGACAAAGACAAAGAGTTGCAATTGCTAGAGCATTGGTAAACAAACCCTCTATTATTCTTGCTGATGAACCAACAGGGAATTTAGACAGTAAAACATCCGTCGAAATTATGAAGCTATTTGGGGAAATTCATGCCAATGGAAATACTGTAATCCTTGTAACTCACGAGGAGGAAATTGCAGCTCACGCTCATCGAATTATTCGTTTAAGAGACGGATTAATTGAAAGCGATAGTTCTAAATAATTTTAGCTCGCAGATTTTAGATTTCGAATTGTAAATCTAAAATCCGAAATCTAAAAATCTAAAACATTAAAATGAAAGTATATACAAAAACAGGAGATAAAGGAACCACAGCGCTTTTTGGCGGCACACGTGTTCCTAAAGACCATATTAGAATAGAAAGTTACGGTACTGTTGATGAATTAAATTCTTATATTGGACTTATACGTGACCAAGAAATAAAACAACATTACAAGAACATACTTATCGAAGTTCAAGATCGATTATTTACCGTTGGAGCAATTCTTGCTACGCCACCAGAAAAAGAAGTCATGAAGAACGGAGAATTACGGCTACAAAAACTCGGAATCATAGAAAGTGATATCGAATTGTTAGAAAATGAAATAGATGCTATGGAAGATTCACTTCCACAAATGACCCATTTTGTATTACCAGGCGGACATACAACCGTGTCATATTGTCACATTGCTCGTTGTGTTTGTCGCCGTGCCGAGCGTTTAGCAGTGCATTTAAGTCATAATGAACCTGTTGCTGACATGGCAATTACCTATTTAAACCGACTTTCTGACTACCTTTTTGTCTTGGCACGAAAGTTGACCTCAGACTTAAACGCTGACGAAGTACAATGGATTCCGAGAAAGTAATTATAAATTACTAATTAAAGGTATTAGAATTACACTCTAAAATCTGAAATCAACACTCTAAAATCTACAATTAAAACACGTTCTTAACTTTATTTAAAAATAAATCAAAAAAAACTTGATTTTTTCAGTAGAAAAATTATTTTTGCATTAAATTAAAATTCAACAAAATGTATTGGACATTAGAATTAGCATCTTATTTAAGTGATGCCCCTTGGCCTGCTACCAAAGACGAATTAATCGACTACGCTA
>NZ_JBDTQE010000063.1:0-15976 GCF_039932285.1 Flavobacterium sp. | reverse complement strand
ATTCATTCCTGAAATGGCAACAACATCTTTTTGACTGGCATTGTTTTTTATTGCTAATTTGATAATGTCGTCAGTAGTTGGTAATTTATCTTTTTGGTTGATATTTTCATCTAAAACAATTTTGAAGTTTATAAAATAAAACTCAAGAATGAGGATTGCAATTTCAATGGTTTCAGTACTAATTTTACTTTGATATGTCTGTCTTTTGGAATTTAAAATTAGGTGTGTCAAAAGGCTTATTTTATGAATGTTAATCATCATTTTTGAGATATATTCTTTACTTAAATCATTCACTGCATTTTGACGATTTATTAATTCTTGCGAATAATCAAAAAGCCGTTTATTGGCATTTGATTCAAGATTTATTTGTAAATCATCCATTTCAAAAGTGTTTTCTATTTCAGAACGATAATTTAAAAGATTGAGTAGGGATTTAGAATAATTTTCAGATACTTCAATAGAAATATCATTTATCGATAATTGATTATTCATTGTCAATTTGTTAGTGAAAAGGATTCGGTCTATCAATCCACTTTCTAAATTTCCGTCTGCAAATAATTTTGGAACAAATTGATTTTGAATTGAACCTAATAAAGTTGGATATGATTTTTCAATTCTAAAACTTTCTGTTGTTTTTCGGGATATATCAATGTATTTATTCGTATTTCCTTGCAAAAAGAAAGTTCTCCAAGCTGTGCCTTCAGTGCTGTTTTTATTTGCCATTTTTTCGATAATGAAATAGAGTTCATCTATAAAAATTCCAATCGAATATTTGTTTTTATAATGTGTATAAATTGCCGATTCAATTGTAGCATCTTGAAGAAATAATTGCTTTCTGTCGCTTTTTTCAGTTTCTTCTAAT
This sequence comes from Flavobacterium sp., assembly GCF_039932285.1. Lineage (GTDB taxonomy): Bacteria > Bacteroidota > Bacteroidia > Flavobacteriales > Flavobacteriaceae > Flavobacterium. The sequence continues at coordinate 15,114 of NZ_JBDTQE010000063.1, read as the reverse complement.
TCGATATTGTTTTTTTTGAATTCTTTATATTTTTCGTTGTCATATTTTACCAAAGGAAATGTTGCTAAATCCATTGCTGGGGATTTAATGTCTCCACGGCTTCCAATTATGGAAAAATATAGATTGGCATAATTTACATATCCCATCGCTTTTATTGAAAAGGCAAGACCACCAGCATTGCTGTAAGCGAACAATATTGAACTTAATAAGTATTCTTTTGGAATTCTTTTTAAAACAAACGCATCGTTAATTAGTGTTTTGATTTCAATTGGCATCTTGGAAATTATCTGTTCCAATTGATTAATTGCAATTTCTTTATTTGTTTTAAAAGCATTCCCAATTTTATCATCAATATCTTTAAGATTTTTTACATCCATAGTTAACGATTAAACAGTTGATTTTTCATTAAATACTCATTGGCTTTAGTCTCTGTATCATTTTTAGATTCTTTTTTGCCTGATTTTAGCCAATCAATGATTTGTGATTTCAAGAAATATAAACGCTTCCCTTTTTTATGATATGGAATTTTGTTTTGATGAACTAATCCATAAACACTGGGTTTTGCTAAATTGATAAGTTTAGCCGTTTCATCAATGTTCATAAAGACATCCTCTGTTGGGGAATTTGAGGGATTCATTGCCTTTTTAATGTTTTCCGTGATTTGCTCTGCAAGTACTTTTATTCCTTCCTCCGAGAGCATGTAAATTTGTTGGTTCATTTTTTCTGTTTTATGGGACAAACGTAAAATGAAAAAATCCCTAAAGGAATACTTTAGGGATAGCTTATGGATGCTTTATGGATGGGTTAATTATTTGAAAAACAATGATTTGTGCTTAATTATTATTTAGTTTTTTTGTGTTATTTTGTTTCTTTTTGTTCAGAAATCAATGTTGTTCTATGTTTTTTTAATGTTTGTTTTGTAAGTACTAAATCAAATTCATCAATTTTAATTTTAATGCTGTCTATGGTATCTATCATTGTATTTGGACTACCTCTCCTTAAAATTCCCTTGTTTACTTTTTGATACACTTTATTATTTGAAGACGATTCATATAAAATAGAGTCGTCTTCTATTTCGCCAATAAGTATTATCAATTTTATTTTTTCGGTTAGTGGTATAGAGTTTTTATCTGATAAGCAAAGGTTTAAAATCAATAACTGTTCGTCAATTTCAAATGTTTGTTTTCTTATTTTGTCTTTTGTTTCAGAATTAATTACAGGAACATTTAATTCTTCGCTGTCTTCAATTATATCATAAACAGTATTAAGATAATCATCAATTCGTTTAACTGCAATAGGGATTTTTTTACTAGGATAATATTCAGAGAAGATTTTTCTAAATAACATTGAATTGACAACGTGCCCATCAAATTTTTCTAAAGTGAAATCTTCATAATTGTTTACTTCATAAAACAATTTATAAAGCTCAATATTATCGCCTAATCTGTTGTAGGAGTTTTGATAAACATCATATTTTAATAAATGTACAATGAAGCTTTCATAGTTTATACTATCAAAATCTTCATCGTAAGTATAATTTGAAACTTTCTTAATTTTTAATCTCTTTAAAAACTCTTCATGCGCTTCATTTTTTAAAACTGATTTTACAACATCTACTTTGTTCTTATTATAATTGGGTAATGATAGCCTATATATTCGATATACTTCTTCAAAATGGTCTTTGTACTTATAAATGAAACTGGTTTCTATAAATTCATCCCAAATTCGTCTTCTTGTATCATCAATTGATTTGAGTGCTGTTCTTCCGTTTTCATAATCCGATTTAAAAGAAGTAATAGTAAAGTCGAGTATTTTTTTTAATTCTGTATTTGTTATTTCTTGATGATTTTTAAGATATTCCATCTAATTGTATATTTATTCGATTTGCGGCTTCAATTTTGTTTTTGTCCATTACTTTGGTATAAATCTGTGTTGTAGAAACATTTTTATGACCTAATAATTTTGATACGGTATATATGTCTGTTCCATTTGCAAGTTGTAAGGTTGCATAGCTATGTCGGAAATTATGAAATGAAATTTTCTTCTTAATGCAGGATTTTGTTATCCATTCTTTTAAAGGTCTGGTTATTTGTGAATATTGAATACCTCCAAATATTAGCCCTGTATCTGTTTTTTGTGTTTTTAGAATATTGTAGGCAGTATCGGAAATAGGATGATTTTTAATAGATTTTGTCTTTTCTTCTCTTAATGAAATGTAATACCCTTGATGTTTGTCATTGAATATGTTTTCCCAGTAAAGATTGTTTATGTCTACAAAACGCAAACCACTCAAAGCGGAAAATATTGCCATATATTTTACTTTCTCGATTTTAATTTCTGTTTTCCATAACAAGGAAATTTCTTCTTCGGTTAAATACTCCCTATGTGTTTCTTCTTCCTTTATGTATTCCGCATCTTCGGCTAAATTTTTTTCAATCAAATTTTGTTTATATGCAATCTTTAAAACAGAAATGAAATTTTTAAAATAAGATGAAGCAGTATTTTTTGTTAGTTTTTTATCAACTTTTGAATTTCTAGTGCTTTTTGCGTTTAATAGATAGGCTCTATATTTTTTTATATAATCGAGAGTTAAATTATTGGATAATATTACACCGCCACTAAAATTTTCTAAATGATTTAAAGAAGCTTTCCATGAATTGTGATTGGATTTGCTTCCAGTATTAAAATAGTCATCAACGACACTTTTGTATAGAGTTATAAAATTAACATTCAAGACCACATTATCTTTAAAACCAAATTCTTTGTTTTTGAGTTGAACATTTCTTTTGGACTTGATTATTTCAGCAAGGTCAAAATTTTCTGTATTCTGCTTTTTTTCTTCTATTGTTTTCGGGTTACTAAATAAATATAACTTTAAAAATTCTCTACGGGTTTCCGTTCCATTTTTAGGATTAATGATAGGAGGGTAGTAGTCTAAATAAAGACTTATTTTCCCAGTACTCAATTTTTTTTCTCTTAATGTTACTCTGCTCATATTTGGTTATTGAAAAATTCTGTTTAAATCTTCCTTTCTTACTAATGTATATTTTCCGTGTTTTTCTTTTGGGATGTTGTGCCTTTTGATAATATTATATAATGCACCGTTTGAAATATTAAATTTTACCATTGCTTGACTAATGGTATATGAATTGTCGGGGTTAATTTCTTCCTTTTTGGCAGAGATTATTGGTGTTAAATTGTTTTCAAAATAGCTATCAATATCTTTTCTCCTAATTAGTGTTTTTCTAACTGAGAAATTGAAAGCATTTAATTCGTTTTGTTCAATTAATCTATAAATAGTTTTAGAAGACATTTTTAGTAGTGCTGAAGCTTCATTAACAGTTAAAAAATCTTTTGAATTTATATCCACAACATATTTAGAAACTTTTGATTTTGTTTCTGTATCGCTCGTTTCAATTTTTTTCATTTTTTTATTCAACTTATAACCTCTGCTGTTGCAAATATGTGAGCAATATTTGGTCTTTGTTGTTTTAGCATCAAAGACATTTTTACAATAATCACATACTCTTTTTACTGTAATATTTGAACTCATATTTAGTCGAATTAAAAGGATATAAGGCGAAATAAGTAGAATTAAGGGTAAATAAGAGACATAATTTCGCCATTTCATTTCAAAAATAGTAAAAATATATTTACGAGGTACAAAAATGGTACAAAAAATAACAAAAATATCACAAAGCAATACGGAGTCTGAATTTTAAATAAAATATAAATCCCTATATTTAAAAGGGATAGATGCGTTTTATTGCGTTTTAATAATTGATGATTTGGGCGTGCTATTTGCCGATACAGAAATTGGCAAAGATGTTACCTAAGAGCTCATCGTTAGTCACTTGTCCTGTGATTTCTCCGAAATAGTACAAAGCTTGTTTAATATCTATCGCCATTAAGTCTGAAGACAAATTAGTTTGCAAACCATATTTTACTTTCTGAATTTCTTCTAGCGCTTTGAGAAGCGAATCGTAATGTCTGGTATTGGTTACAATAGTTTCGTTATTGCGTAACGCACCAGTATTTACAAAGGATAACAATTGATTTTTAAGCTCGTCGACACCTAGATTTTCTTTGGCGGAAATGGTTTCTAGTTTAATGTTTAAAGCTTCAAGTTGTTTTCTAATGTTTAGTACTTCATTTTCTGAAAGTAAATCTATTTTATTAATAACAACAACCAATGGTTTTAGAGGAAATTGATTTTTTATTTTTTCAATTTCAATAATATATTCCGAACTTTGAACTTTAAACTTTAAACTTTCAAATAAATAAAGAACTACTTGCGCTTGCTCTATTTTTTCGAATGTTTTTTTGATTCCAATACTTTCTACAACGTCTTTTGTTTCGCGAATTCCGGCGGTATCTATAAATCTAAAACCGATACCACCTATTACCAATTCGTCTTCGATAGTATCACGAGTGGTTCCTGCAATTTCCGATACAATGGCACGCTCTTCATTTAATAACGCATTCAATAAAGTCGATTTTCCTACGTTGGGTTCCCCCACAATAGCGACAGGAATTCCGTTTTTGATTACGTTTCCAACAGCAAATGAATCGATTAGTCGTTTTAGCACAAATTCTATTCGGTTGAGTAATTCATTAAATTGGGTTCTGTCGGCAAACTCTACATCTTCTTCTGCAAAATCTAATTCGAGTTCTATAAGCGAAGCAAAATTGAGTAGTTCTTCACGAAGTTTAGCAATCTCATTAGAGAAACCACCACGCATTTGTTGCATGGCAATTTGATGTGCTGCTTCATTATCGGACGAGATTAAATCGGCAACGGCTTCGGCTTGTGACAAGTCCATTTTTCCGTTTAGGAACGAACGTAGCGTAAATTCTCCTGCTTGTGCCGTACGACAGCCTTTTCGAAGTAATAATTGTATGATTTGTTGTTGAATATAAGTAGATCCGTGACACGAAATCTCTATTGTGTTCTCGCCAGTATAAGAGTTTGTACCTTTAAATATTGATAATAAGACTTGGTCTAACACTTTATTGCCATCTACAATATGACCTAAATGTAGCGTGTGTGATTTTTGTTTGGCAATATCTTTCCCCGAAACGGATTGAAATACTGACGAAGCTATGTTTATGGCTTCTGAACCTGAAATTCTAATTATAGCAATAGCTCCAGCACCAGATGGTGTAGCAAGGGCAACTATGGTATCGTGGTAAATCATTTAGTAAGATTTCGAGGTGCAAAGGTAATAAAAATAAAAGAGTATCATTTTAGTTTAAAATTGCAACGATTCTTTTAAACCGTATAAGTCGTTATAAAATTTTATTTTATAACGACTTATACAACCTTTGCAACTTTGTCCTCAGAACCTTTGACGCTTATTTACAACAACAAACGTTTGACTCTAAGTATTAATTCGATTGGATTAAATGGTTTTGCAACAAGATCATCGGCACCTAGTTTAAATGCTTCAATAATGGTTAAATCCTCTTTCCCTAAAGCCGAAACAATAATAATAGGGATTTTAGGGAAATTTGCTTTTACATAAGAAGTAACTTCAAGTCCAGATTTATAAGGCAGCATAATATCGGTGATAATAAGATCGGGTTGGCTAGCGTTTATTTTATCTAATCCTTCATTTCCGTCTTTCGCTACATCAATAATATATCCTTCTTTTTTTAAGAGGAATTCTATAATATTATTGATGATTTTATCGTCTTCTATAACCAGTATCTTTTTCATTTTCTTAACGCTTTAGTTTTTAGAACTTATATTGTAATGAAATATACAAATTATATTCGTTCTGGAAAGTATCCAATTGATATTCTTGTCTGTTAAATGATGCTTGCAATCCAGTAACATAATGCTCACCAAAAAGTTTGTAATAGCCAGCACCAACTCTATAAGAATTAAAAGTGAGTCGTTCTTGAAATACTTGAATTGTATTTCGTTCTTCAGGCGATGTTCCGTAACCTACAAATGCAGTTAAATAATTATATTTTGTATCCAAATAATATCTTGCTGTTGCTGTAAATGATGGATAAGTTTTACTATTTTCAAAGTTCAGATAAGTTCTTAAATTAAACCAATAAGCACCTACATATTTTCCTACTCCTAAAACGCCTGAATACAAATCTTTATCGGTCGTTTTAGTATATCGTATTCCTAAATCGCCTTCCCAACTATTGCCTAGATTGCGAAAGTAGGAGTAGGCTAGTCTTAGTTTTGGAAATGCAGTACCATCGCTAACAGCAATGTCTGCATAGGAATAACTCTTATTGTTTATTTTGTTATAAGCTTCTATTTCATACTGAAAACCAGATTTTATACTATTTCCAAAAGCTCGCCTATCTACAAAATTGATGTGACCTATAAGAGTAATTTTCTTTCTTTCTCTGGTATATTGTAATCCAACAAGATGCCATGGACCATAATTGTCACGACTAAAAGCTGTATAATTATAACTTACCCCAACACGATCTGAACTGGTTTTTGTTTTAAGTTCTACTAATTGTTGTTTTAGTTTTGTATCGTCTGGATATTTTGCAACCAGCAACTCTAAATATTCTATAGCTTTTTCGTCATTATTTTCCGAGTATATTACCTGTAGTTTTAGTATTTCTAAATCTTTGTCATCAGGATATATTTTTATGGCATTATCTACAGTAATGATAGCCTCTAACGAATTGTTTTGTTCTATTTCAAGTTTTGTTAAATAGATAAAGGCTTCTTTGTATTTTGTATTTTTATTAATAACATATTTAAGAAAATATCTGGAACTATCTGCTTGTTTGGTAAGCATATAAGTTCTTCCTAACGCCAAGTGAAAGTCTAAATAATTAGGAGCATTTTTTATACCCAAACGAGCTAGATTTATGGCTTTAGTATAATTTTTTGTTGTGCTTATCTCGTAATGAGTTTTTACTAATAAACTATCGGTATCTATTTTTTGAGCAAAAAGAGACATATTTAAAAATAAACTAAATAATACAGTTATAATTTTTGTTTTCATTTTAATCTTTTGCATTAATAAATCCTTGTCTGGTCATTGCTCCCCATTTTTTTTCTTTATTAGTAAAAAAATGAATATACCCTTTTAGTGATGCATATACATTTATGGGATGGTATAATATAGGTTCTAAAAATACCATTACGATTAGTGTGGATAATTCTCGAATGCTCGAATATTGTCTGTGTACTAATTGATCTAAATATATTGATATTAATGTTATGGTGGTATAAAATAAATAAACGAAAAGACTAACGATAAATAAAAAATCGTAATTCACACTAAAAAAAAGAATGTCTATTGTTAATACAATAATACCTAGTAGTTCTAGTATAGGAACAAAAAACTCAAAAAAGAAATAATGAGGTAAAATAACTAAACCTGTTTTTCCGTATTTTGGGTTTAAAAACATTTTTTTGTGTAAATACAAAGTTTGTATAAGACCTCTTGCCCATCGAACACGTTGTCTTAAAAAGATGACACTATCAGAAGGGACTTCAGTCCAACAAAGAGATTCTGGTATGTATTTTATTAAAAAAGGCTCTCTTTTCTCATGCATTAATCTTCTGATTCTTGTAATAAGCTCCATATCTTCACCTAATGATTGGTGCCAGTAGCCTCCAGCTTCTATAACAGTTGCTTTGTCAAACATACCCAAACCTCCAGATACGAGTAACAAACAATTTGTTTTACTCCAAGCCATTCTACCAAATAAGAAAGAACGTAAGTATTCTAATTCTTGAAATCTAGGGAAAAAAGTATCAGGATAATGTGATTTATACAACATTCCATCTTTAAACTCGCAGGAATTAGAAATTCGTATGGCAGCTCCCGTTGCTATGACTTTTGTAGTGTTTTCTATAAATGGTTTTGTGAGCATTGCAATAGTATCTTTTCTTAGAATACAATCGACATCGGTACAAATAAATAGAGAATATTTTGCAGAATTTATTCCAGCATTGGAGGCATCTGCTTTGCTTTTTCCATTTTCTTTGTCTACAATAAGAAGTTTTGCATAAACAGGATTTATAGACTTATAATGACCCTTTACAGGTTGTGTTGTTATTTTTTCTTGATAGAAGAAATCAACCTTAACTAGACTAAATTCATCAATTAATTTTTGAAGTGTGTCATCAGTACTACCATCATTAATAATTATGACTTCAAATTTGGGATAATCTTGTAATAGTAATGATTTTACATTATATACAATTGTAAATGCTTCGTTATATGCTGGAGCGATTATAGAAACTCCCAAAGTATGATTCGATTTTATTAATATGTCTTTGTGTAAGTAATATTTTGAGTTGTAATAACTTTTTATTGCTAAATAGGATAATATAGCCAATATAATATATATCAAGATATATATTACTGAATAAAAAGCAGTAAAAATTTCAAATTTTCTAATGATATTTTCTAATGTAATCAATTTAAATAGGGATTATTAACATGTAAAATAATTTTATTAATTAAATTATTTTCATCTTCATCTTCAATCTTAAAATTATTAAAATAAGATTTATCAATTCTATTAATACAATTTATTATTTCAAATTTTATATCTATATTTTTTTCTTCAAAAAGTATTTGGGTAGCAAAATCTTTTGTTCTTTCTCCACCTATTGCGCCTAAAGTTTTTAAAATAGATATTTTGTTTCTAATATCACTTTCTTTTTTAAAATGTGCAATTAAGATATCATTAGCATCAAAAACAACTAATTCTCTAATAGCCAAAATAATTTCTTTTCTTACATTTTTATCTGGATGTAATAGTAAATAAGTAATTTTTGATAAAGTAAGCGGTTCTCTATATCTAACAATTAACTTAATAGCTAGTATAATAATAGAGCTATTACTATTTTCTAGCCAAGTATTTATCGATTCTGGAATGACTGATTCTTTCTGATAAATTAGATCTAAAATTTTAAGCTCATCAGCATTAGGGATTTTTTTATGATAATTATTTAAAATATCAAATTTCTCGTCTGAAAGGGCAATAAGAGCAATAAGCGCATTCGATTTTAAATATCTATTTTTACTACTTAAGTATGGTTTTATATGCCTCTTTTTTATTTTATAATCTAAACTTTGATAATGATAAAAGCCAAGAGATTTATAGTACCATTTTTTTCGACTAATTAGTTTTTCACTATATAGGTTTAGATCAAATTGCTTATAAATAATAAGTACTAGGTTCTGATTTACTTCTTTTATATTTTGCTTAATATGTATTAATTTGTTAAGAATAAGATGTTTACACCATTTGTTTTGAAAAATTTCACTTTTTTTAAATTCATCAATTTTTAATTTTGTCTCTTCAGAAGAATAGTTAGAAAAAATTAAATCAGTTAGAAAATCATTTATACTTTTATCTATGTCACTTTTTTTAATCGATAATTTGTCTAAATAGAATCGGCTAAGTATTAGTAATACAATGAAATACAGTAAAACAATTATGAGAAATGGTATGGCTAAATATTTTAGGAAAATATAAAAAAAATGAGCTGTAAATGTTTTATCTACATAGCCAGTGATATCTTTAAAAGAATAAAGTATGGAGATTATTTGCATATATTTTTAAAAAAATAAAACCACGAATTTTTGTATTCTGAAATGAAGATTTGGGAATCTACGTGTTATAAAAAAATGTTTTTTGGTGCTATTTTTGCCTAAAAACATAATTCTAAAACAAAGAAATAATTTAATTTAAGTATAAACTAATTTATCAGATAAAGTGTAATAAAATAACTATAAAGTACACAAAACAAGGAGTTAAAATTTTTCGAATACGCCTAACCCAAATAATGCAAAATCGTATTTTGTGGGATCATTTGCATCCAGTAAACGAAGATTTTTGTCTAACTCGAGAAGAGCTTTTGCATCATTTTGTTTGCGAGAAAGTAATTCTAATTTACGTGCTACATTACCTGAGTGAACATCTAATGGACAGGATAGAGAGGAGGCAGGAATTGTTTTCCAAAGTCCAAAATCGACACCATTATTATCTTGTCTAACCATCCAACGTAAAAACATATTGATTCTTTTTGCTGCTGAGCCATTCATTGGATCTGAAATATGTTTTTGAGTTCTGATTAAATGATCTTGTTCAAAAAATATTTTTTTAAATTCAGAAATGCTTTTTTGCATCGAATCTTTTTCAGCATTTTTTGCAAATATTATTTCTAATCCGTTATGATTTATATAAATATTTTTTAGGCTTTTTATGAACTGATAAAAATCTTGTCCATTAAAAGTTCTATGAACAAAATTTTGCAAAGAATCTAATTGTGATTCCTTATGATTTATCACAAAATCATAAGGAGAATTTCCCATAAGATTCATCATTTTATGAGCATTCTGAATAATCATTTTACGATTTCCCCAAGCAATTGTTGCACTCAAAAAACCTGCAATTTCTATATCCTCTTTAAAAGAGTATAAATGCGGAATTTGAATAGGATCACTTTCAATAAACTTAGGATTGTTATACAATTTGACTTTTTCGTCAAGAAATTCTTTGAGCTCTAATTTATTCATTTCTAAATAGAACTATTAAGCAAATCGTACGTAAGAATAATTGGCTTTTTCACTTCTCTTTTTATGGCTCCGTTTACCATAATTAATTTTCTATCTGCCATATCAGCTAATTCTTCGTTATGTGTTACTATGACAAAAGTTTGTCCTAATTCATCTCGAAGTTTAAAAAATAAATTATGAAGATTCTGCGCGGTTTCGGTATCAAGATTTCCTGAAGGTTCATCTGCAAAAATAATAGCAGGTTTGTTTATCATAGCTCTCGCTACAGCAACACGTTGTTGTTCCCCTCCTGAGAGTTCATTTGGTTTATGATGTATACGATTTTTTAGTCCTAAATAAGTTAATATTTTTTCAGCTTCTAACTCAGTTTCAACCTTTGATTTATTTGCTATAAATGCAGGAATACAAACATTCTCTAAAGCTGTAAATTCTGGTAAAAGCTGATGAAATTGAAAGATGAAGCCTAGATTTAGATTTCTAAATTTAGATAAATCTTTATCATTCATTTTCAAAACATCTTCTCCATTAATTTTTAACTCGGTACCAGTAGAAAGTTTTGGTTTATCTAATGTGCCTAATATTTGTAATAAAGTAGTTTTTCCTGCACCTGAAGCACCAACTATCGAAACAATTTCTCCTTTCTTTATATGTAAGTTAACACCTTTTAGAACATGTAATTTATCATAAAATTTATGAATGTTTGATGTCTTTATCATAATATCTCTTTTCACAAAGAAACAAAGAATTTGCTTGAACATCAAATAAAGTTTTGTTAAGAAAAAATATATAAGAAATGATTTAATTAATTTTGAATAAAGTAAAATATCATATACACATGAAAACAATACTAGTATATTTTTTATCAATAATGGCAATAAGTTGTCAATCGAAACCTAAAGAAATGGAAAAATTTGAGCCCAATACTATGAATATCGAAAACGGAAAAGAAACTGCAATTTTTGCTGGAGGTTGTTTTTGGTGTACCGAAGCTGTTTTTTTAGAATTAAACGGGGTAGAAAGTATTAAACCAGGTTATATAGGGGGGAAAACTGAAAATCCTACTTATGAGGATGTATGCTCAGGAACTACAGGACATGCTGAAGCTATAAAAATAATTTTCGATCCAAGCAAAATTTCTTATGGTGAACTACTAGAGGTTTTTTTTGCTACACATGATCCAACAACTATAAACCGTCAAGGTGCCGATATGGGATCACAATACCGTAGTGAAGTCTTTTATACTAATACAAAACAAAAAGAAACCGCATTAGCTTACATAAAACAATTAAATGATGAAAACACTTACGGTAAAAAAGTAGTTACAAAAGTTTCTGACGCAACTACTTTTTATGTTGCCGAGGATTACCATCAAAACTATTATAATCAAAACAAAAATAAATCATATTGTACTTATGTGATTACACCTAAGGTTGACAAAGTAAGAAAAGAATTTAAAGACAAACTTAAAAAATAAATATGAGTTTACTAACAGACAAAGAAATGATTGATATTCTTGGAGATAACCATCAAATGACTTCTGCAGAATCTCCAATGCGTCCGGATGCTTTTATAAAGACGGATGATCAGAAAATGCAAAAAATAGAAAAGCATTTTTATGATATTATGCAAGAATTAGGACTTGATATGACAGATGATAGTTTGCAAGGAACACCACATCGCGTAGCAAAAATGTTTATAAAAGAAATTTTTAGTGGTTTAGACCCTAAAAACAAGCCTAAAGTTTCTACTTTCGATAATGAATATCATTATGACAAAATGTTGGTTGAAGCCAATATTAGTTTCAACTCTACTTGCGAGCACCATTTTTTACCCATATTTGGAAAAGCCCATATTGGTTATATTTCTAGCGGAAAAGTAATTGGATTATCAAAGCTAAATAGAATTGTTGATTATTTTTCTCGTCGCCCACAAGTTCAAGAAAGACTAATTATGCAAATTTTTAATGATTTAAAAATCGCTTTAAATACCGAAAATGTAATTGTAGTAATGGAAGCCAAACATTTGTGTGTTTCTAGCCGTGGAATTAAGCATGAATCGAGTTTTACTTCTACAATTCAATACGGAGGGATTTTTAATGAAAAAGAAAATAGAAATGATTTTTTTAATATGATAAAACCAGAAAAATAAAAACTGGCATTAGATTTGTACATCTAGACTTATAGTTTTAATTTATAGAAATGTCACAAGAAATACAAATAGAAACTCATACAGAAGTAAAATCATACAAATACACCAAACTTCTTTTAAGTTTAGTTTTTGATGCAATAGGAATGTTGTCTTATGCAATTCCTATTCTTGCTGAATTTACAGATATTGTCTGGGCTCCAATTTCAGGTTTTTTACTTACAAAGATGTACAAAGGAACAACAGGTAAGATTGCAGGTATTTTGGGGTTTCTAGAAGAACTTTTACCAGAAACAGATATTATTCCAACATTTACCCTAACATGGTTGTATGTTTATGTAATAAGAAACGAAAAATAGTAAATAAATATTTTTGACTATTTATTTACTAAATCAGTACAAAAGCGAGTTTCCAATATTGAAAACTCGCTTTTTTTTTATTTAATCTGTACTATTTTACTTCTTAACAAATTATCAGAAAATATTTAGGTTTATTATTTATATATTATTTGTGAGTTAATATTAGAAAAAATATTTTTTAAGTTAATTTTTCTTCTAAATCATTCGCATCAATATCACTATGAGAAGCGTTGTAAATAGACTTACCATCTTTAATTAAAATAATTTGTGGAGACTGATGAACGACATTAAATCGATTTGCAATTTCATTTGAAACATTACGAAATTCTATCAAATCTAAAAAATAAGGGATAATTTTATCTTGAGAATCAAATTCGCTTTCAAACTGTTTTAGTACCATTCTGCTTACACTGCAACGCGTACTGTGTTTAAATATAACAACTGGTTTGTCATGAGATACATTCACAATCTCATTTAGTTCTCCTAAATCAGAAAGAGTATTCCATTTTATTGTCGAATGATTATTTTTTTCTTCAGTATTACCAAACATGTTTTTTAAAAAACTCATTTTGTCTTGTTTTAAGTCATTTTGTCTTCACTAAGCACTGATTAACAGACATTTTGTCATATTTTCCGTATTGGAATAACAATTGACGATTATTTAACAAAGTTAACTATTTATAATAAACAACAAACCTAAAAAATATGAACATTAATAAATTTACAATAAAATCGCAAGAGGCTATTCAAGCAGCGCAACAATTGGCGCAAAGCTTAGGGCAACAACAAATAGAAAATGAACACATCTTTAAAGCTATTTTTGAAATTGATGAAAATGTTGCTCCATTTATTTTAAAGAAACTAAATGTAAATGTTCCGTTATTCCAGCAAATTTTAGACAGTACAATTCAAAGTTTTCCAAAAGTTTCTGGGGGAGAAGTGATGCTTTCTAGAACTGCAAACACCACCTTAAACGAAGCCGAAATCATTGCAAAAAAGATGACTGACGAATTTGTTTCTATCGAACATTTACTATTAGCCATTTTTGCTTCAAAAAGTAAAGTAGCACAAATCTTAAAAGATCAAGGTGTTACTGAAAAAGGACTAAAAGCGGCTATTGATGAACTTAGAAAAGGGGAAAGAGTAACTTCAGCATCTGCCGAAGAAAATTATAATTCTTTAAATAAGTATGCTAAAAACTTAAACGAATTAGCAAAAAGTGGAAAACTAGATCCTGTTATTGGTCGTGATGAGGAAATTCGCCGTGTTTTGCAAATTTTAACCAGAAGAACGAAGAACAATCCTATGCTTGTTGGAGAACCTGGTGTTGGTAAAACGGCTATCGCAGAAGGTTTAGCACATCGAATTGTAGACGGAGATGTTCCTGATAACTTGAAAGATAAAATTGTCTTTTCATTAGATATGGGAGCATTAATTGCTGGAGCAAAGTACAAAGGAGAGTTTGAAGAGCGTCTAAAAGCTGTCGTTAAAGAAGTTACTGCTGCCGAGGGAGATATCGTTTTATTCATTGACGAAATTCACACGCTTGTAGGTGCAGGTGGTGGCGAAGGAGCTATGGACGCAGCAAATATTCTCAAACCAGCTTTGGCTCGAGGGGAGTTGCGTGCTATTGGAGCCACAACACTCGACGAATATCAAAAATATTTCGAAAAAGACAAAGCATTAGAACGTCGTTTCCAAAAAATCATGGTCGAAGAACCTGATACTGAAAGTGCAATTTCTATCTTACGTGGTATTAAAGAAAAATATGAAACACACCATAAAGTTCAGATAAAAGATGAGGCTATTATTGCCGCAGTCGAATTGTCTCAGCGCTATATTACCAATCGTTTTTTACCAGATAAAGCCATCGATTTAATGGATGAAGCAGCTTCTAAACTACGAATGGAAATTAATTCTAAACCTGAAGAGCTAGATGTTTTGGATCGTAAAATTATGCAACTCGAAATTGAAATCGAAGCCATAAAACGAGAAAAAGATGAAAGTAAGCTGAAAATTTTAGGAATGGATTTGGCCAATCTCAAAGAAAATGATCCTTTACCAACCTATTTTAAAGAATTGGT
>NZ_JBDTQE010000062.1:0-16124 GCF_039932285.1 Flavobacterium sp. | reverse complement strand
GAAGCACTTACCGAAACCAATCGATTAATGAAGGAAATTGATACAATTGAAATTTAATTATTATTGTTTGTTTTTTTCCACGAAGGATTTAGACCACTTCAGGTAAAACCTATTATCATTAAA
Organism: Flavobacterium sp.; assembly: GCF_039932285.1. Classification (GTDB taxonomy): domain Bacteria; phylum Bacteroidota; class Bacteroidia; order Flavobacteriales; family Flavobacteriaceae; genus Flavobacterium. The sequence continues at coordinate 16,001 of NZ_JBDTQE010000062.1, read as the reverse complement.
TAATTAATAATTTGATAATATTTAGACAAACAAAAATTAGTTTTAATTTTTAAACTTTATTAAAAACTTAAGCTAATGGAAGTAAATTGGATCGCAATAGGTATTTTGGCATTCTTTGCCGTAATTTTAATTGTTTTTCTTGTGAGACGAAATTTAAAAGATGAAAGGAATCTAGAAGATTTTTTAAATAAAACTGAATTTCCTCCTAACGAAGAAGAAACAAAGGAAGATTTATAGCTTTAAATCATTAATTATACGCGTGTTGTATAATAAAATTTAGGTTAAATACTTAATGTAAAAACAAAGCGATTATTATTTCTAGCACGATTAGTATAATAATAACCCATTCTAAACGTGTACTTTCTCTTACGTTGAGCACATCGGTAAAAAGCGTTAGATTGTTTTCTACAATTTGCAAACGGTAATCTAAATCTTTGAAACGAGGATTAATATCGAAATTAAGTTTCAAAAGGCGGTTAAGCAAATTCAGCTCTTCATTATCCCAAACTAAATTGGGGTCATCGAGAATATACAAATTATCTACAATGCTGTTTTTTACGTTTAGAACTTTGCCTATATACTTTAATAAATTGGTCTTAGAAATACTTATTTTACCTTTTTTTTCTAATTCTATAATATAATGCTTAGAAGAGGAAATAAGCTCTCCCGTAAGCACTTCATAATATTCTAAAGCGACCGATTGCCCTATATTGAGCATCACGATACCAATCACGGCAGCATCTATATGGGGAACGGTTACATAATCATCTTTAACTAGGGCTTTAGGAATGTTTTCGTCTAATATAACACGGTATTCTTCAAACAGGTTTAAATTGACTATCGTTGTAGCATAGTTTGTTATATAGTTTATAAATTCGGTTTTGGCAATAGGATCATAATTCCCAAAAACGACTACACCATAATCAAAAACATACAAGAAACGATTGGAATCATTAAGTGCATAAAAAACTTCGGATGTAGATCCCGAAAAAGCTTTATTACCAAACTCCGCTCTAAATTTTTTAATATTAAAAGCTTCTGCAATTTGTATTGCTTCAATTATAATTTCCATTATCAAAGATTTTGCGTAAATTTAATGAAATTTCGCTAAGAATATAACCGATAAATCATACATAAATGAGATTATTATTGAGGTTTATTCTAATCTGTATATTAACTATCTTTTTAAATTAAATATTAATCATCAAATGGCTAATCCAGAAATTTGAAACAAATAAAAAATAAATTATGAGTGCTCATATTGTTAAAGTATTAGATTCTTTTTATGTTACCCACGATGTAAAATGTTTTGTTGTAGAAAAACCAGCTGGATATGATTTTATCCCAGGTCAAGCAACTGAGGTTTCGATTAATCTTCCTGAATGGAAAAATCAGATGCGCCCTTTTACTTTTACTTGTTTGCGTAGTAAAGAATATCTTGAATTTATAATTAAAATTTATCCAGACCATAAAGGCGTTACAAATATGTTAAGCAGAATTAATGCTGGAGCAGAATTAATTATTAATGATACTTTTGGCACATTACAATATAAAGGGCCTGGTGTTTTTATTGCAGGTGGTTCTGGAATCACTCCATTTATTGCTATTTTTAGAGACTTATACAAAAACAAACACCTAAAAGGCAACAAACTAATATACAGTAATAAAACTTCTGGAGATGTGATTTTAGGAGATGAATTGAGGAAAATGCTTAAGGAAAATTTTATCAATTTATTTACCCGAGAGAAAGTGATTGGATATCTTGGCAGAAGAATAGATCGCAATTACCTTATAGAAAATATTATAGATTTTAATCAAAATTTTTATGTGTGCGGCACTTCCGAATTTGTAAAAAGTATTACTATTTATTTAATTGATTTAGGAGTAAATCCAGATTCACTTATTATCGAAGAATAATTTTTTAAATCTGTAAATTATATAAGTTTTAGTAAAAACTATGTAAAACCATTTGTTTTTAAAATCCTGAAATTTGTTTACCAACTATTTAATTTTTAATAATTTAATACTCCCACAAAATGAAAGATATCAAAATGAATAAAATTTTAATAGCATTAGACTATAATCCTACTGCACAAAAAATTGCTGAAGTTGGGTTTTCATTAGCAAAATCGATGAATGCCAAAGTTGTTTTGCTACATGTTTTATCTACACCTGCAAATTATGTCACTATTTATGATCCTATCATGGGTTTTGGCGGTTTTGCAAACTTAGATGCACAACCAGATATTGAGTACTTAACAAAAACAGCGTTTGGATTTTTAGAGAATGTCAAAAACCATTTGGGTGATTCTACTATTATTACAATTGTAGAAGAAGGTCATTATGCAGATGTAATTCTTGAAACTGCATATTCATCTAGAGCAGATATAATAGTTATAGGAAGTCATAGCAAAGAATGGCTCGAAAAGATACTAGTTGATAGTACAACCGAAAAAATATTACACGATACAAATATTCCTATCCTAATAGTACCAACAAAGAAAAAAGATTAACTTATAAAATCTAAAACATTTTATTACCTTTAGAGTAATTAAATGCTATTGTAAATTTTTATGGTATCTTTTTAAAAAATAAATTACTTTAAATAAATGAAGCTATTCATAAAATATATGGTAATCTGTAATCAAAAAGAATTGAATTAGTATATGAATAGAATATAGAAAAAATAAAACTTTAAGATTACAAATTAAAACTCATTCTAAAAAAAGCACCACAAAAATAGTGAACTTTGTATATGAACCCATTTAAAAAAAATATGAAAAAGTTAATTACTTCTAGTTGTTTAATACTCATAATTCTTTTTATTTCTTGCACATCAACAAAAATAACCAGCAGTTGGAGAGAACCAGAAAAACATCTTCATTCTGGAGAATGGAAAAAAATATTAGTTGTTTCACTACTTAAAAATGAAACCAATCGTCGCAAAGTAGAAGATGAAATGGTAAAACATTTAAAAGGAAAAGGTGTTGCATCCTACACTTATTTAGATGATAACTTTAATAAACAAAATGAAGAAGAATTAAAGAAAAAAATAAAAGCAGACGGTTTTGATGGCGCTATAACAATGCGATTAATAGATGTAGATAAAGAAAAAGTTTATATTCCAGAAGAACGAAATTTATATCCCAATTATTACAATAATTTTAGCCAATACTACAACCGAAGTTTACATTATTATAGTACTCCAGAGTATTATGTAGTTACAAAAACCTTTATAATTGAAACTATTGTTTATTCTATAGAAGAGGATAAAATAATCTGGTCTGGAATTACAGAAACATTTAATCCAAACGGTATTAAATATACTACCAAAGAAATAGCTAAAGTGATTTACAAAAAAATGATTGACGAAGGATTTATTCAAAAGAATTAAAAATTCTGGTTATCAAAAAAGCAATAGCAGAATTGCAAATTGAAAATAAACCAAGTTTTCCTAAAAAGCTTACTGTTATTAATGGAAATGTAAAATATACTAATGAACCTTTTAGCAAGATTATAGATGTTTATGAAGAGTTAGGTATTCCTATAGAATAAACCCATTCGATCGAAGCTTTAAAAAATTCTCTTTGCATATTAATTCAAGGATACCGAAATTGAGACATAAATTAATCGTAAATTTGAATAATCCCTTATTATCGTATTCTAATTAATATTTTACAATGAAATATAAATCTTTACTAATTATAATATTAACTCTTTTTTCATGTAATGATAAGAATGAAGGGATAAAACCAACCATTGGAAATGTTACTGAAAGTGTTTACGCCTCTGGAGTAATAAAAGCAGAAGGACAATATATAGCCTACTCTACTACAAACGGTATTTTAAAAAAAGTAAATGTAACGGTTGGACAATCTATTTCGAAAGGACAATTGTTATTTGAACTTGAAGATGAAAAAGCCCAATTAAATACCGAAAATGCTAGATTAATATACCAATTAAGTCAAAACGACAATCATTATATTCAAGATAAAATTGCAGAAATGGAAATAAAAGTACAAACTGCAAATGATAAACTTTCTCTAGACAAATCTATTTATGATAGAAATAATCGAGTAAAAGAATATAAAATTATTTCCGAAATAGATTTTGAAAAAATTGAAGTGGCCTACAAGAATTCTAAACTTAATTACGAATCTGCTAAAAAACAATTGTCACAACTCAAAGCGCAATTAAAAAACGATCAAAACAAAAACAATATTAATTTAAAATTAAATCAGAAATCACAAAGCGATTTTTCTGTAAAGAGTGCTTTTTCAGGGCAATTATTTGATATTCTAGTAAAAGAAGGAACTCTAGTTTCTCCACAAATTCCATTGGCAATAATTGGACAAAAAAATGATTTTCTTTTAGAACTTGAAGTTGACGAAAATGATATGGTAAGAGTAAAGCTAAACCAAAACGTTTTAGTAACAATGGACAGTTATAAAAATAAAGTTTTTGAAGCCAAAATAAATAAAATATATCCCATTATGGATGAGCGTTCACGAACATTTAAAATAGAAGCTCATTTTGTAAACGTACCACAAAAATTATACCCCAACCTATCTGCTGAAGCCAATATCATTATTGCGACTAAAAAAAATGCAATTACAATTCCAAACAATTATTTATTAAAAGACAATTTTGTATTGGTTAATAAAGACGAAAAAAGAAAAGTAAAAGTAGGTTTAAGCGATTACCAAAAAGTAGAAATTCTAGAAGGATTAAAAGCAGATGAAACCATATACAAACCACAATAATGAACTATAAACTCATTGTAAATATTGCAACACACCTACTCCTTGCAAGACTAAAGCAAACTATTGTTGCAGCTGTTGGGGTTACTTTTAGTATTGCTATGTTTATTACTTTAGTTAGTTTTATGAATGGTTTAAATGATTTACTAGATGGTTTGATGCTTAACAGAACACCTCATATCAGACTATATAATGAAATAAAACCCTCAGAAAATCAGCCGGTTTTATTGTCAGAAAAATACAAGAATAACATCAATTTTATTAACTCTATAAAACCAAAAGATAGAGGAAAATCTATTTATAATAGCAAAGCAATTGTTAGTTTTTTAAAAAAAGACCTTAGAATTATCGATGTAGCTCCAAAAATAACAACACCTGTTTTTTTTAATTCTGGAACCATCGAAATTTCAGGAATAATTAATGGAATTGAAGTTTTATCGGAAGAAAAACTATTCAAGATTAGTGACTATATCATCGAAGGAAATGTAGCTGATTTGCTTCAAAATAATAGTATTATTATAGGCAAAGGATTGGCCGATAAAATGATGCTTACTAAAGGTGATGTTATCAAAATAACTTCTTCTAGAGGGAATCTGGCCTCTCTAAAAATTGTTGGAATTTCACAAATAGGAATTGCAGATATTGATGATGCAATGAGTTATACCTCATTAGCTACAGCACAAAAAATACTAGGAGAACCCACAAATTATATTACCGATATTCAAATCAAATTATACGATATGACTTTAGCAACGTCACTAGCTAAGGAGTATAAACAAAAATTTAATTTAGACACAATCGATTTTAATACCGCTAATTCTCAATTTGAAACAGGAAGTAAAGTGAGAACAATTATTTCTTATGCCGTGGGAATTGTATTACTTATTGTCGCTGGATTTGGGATTTATAATATCCTAAATATGATGATTTATGAAAAAATGGACAGTATTGCCATTCTAAAAGCAACAGGATTCTCTGGAAATGATGTAAAATGGATTTTTGTTACACTTTCCTTAATTATTGGTGTTGTAGGTGGTTTGTTTGGTTTACTATTTGGATATATATTCTCTTCAATAATAAGCATAATCCCTTTCGAAACCGCTTCGTTACCCACCGTAAAGACATATCCAATACATTATAGTGGCATTTTTTATATTATAGGAATTTTATTTGCTCTTTTTACAACCACTATTGCAGGTCTTTTTCCTGCTCTTAAAGCAAGTAAAGTAGATCCTGTAGAAATTATTAGAGGAAAATAATGACAGAAAATAAAGTAATAGAGACTAAAGCGATTAGTAAATATTTTTATGATCCAATCAAATTTCAAGTGATTAAAGATATTGATATGAGCATAAATCACGGAGAATTTGTTTCTATCGTGGGAAAATCTGGTTGTGGGAAATCGACTTTATTGTATTTACTCTCTACGATGGATACTGATTATGAAGGACAATTATTCTTAAATAATGAGCTAATCACAGGAAAGACCGATGCAGAATTGGCAAAAATTAGAAATGAGAAAATTGGTTTTGTATTTCAGTTTCATTATTTACTTTCTGAATATAATGTTCTAAAAAATGTGATGCTTCCAGGATTAAAATTGAATAAATTTTCTGAAAAAGAAATCGAGAATAGTGCTATGGAACATCTTAAAACTCTCGATATGCAAGATCAAGCATTAAAAATGCCCAATCAATTGAGTGGCGGACAGAAACAAAGAGTTGCTATTGCTCGTGCCTTAATAAATAACCCACTAATCATTATGGGTGACGAACCTACAGGAAATTTAGACAAAAAAAATAGCGATCTGGTTTTTGATATTTTTAAAAAACTAACCTTAGAAAAAAAACAAACATTACTCATTGTAACCCACGACAACGATTTTGCTCAAAAAACCAACAGAATTATCACTATGGAAGATGGCAAAATTATTTTATAATATTTTTAAAAACTTAAACTAAATAGAGGAATTATATAAGACTTTCTAAAATTTATATAACATTTTATTTGCAATAATTATCAAGCTTTGTAGTATATAATTAATTTACTAATTCAAGGTTTAAAATCATGAAAACAAATGAAAGTTTGCAAAAAGATGTGCAAGATGCAATCAAATGGGAACCATTATTACATGCTGCAGAAATAGGAGTAATTGTTAAAGACGGCATTGTTACACTAACAGGAACTGTTGATAGTTATACTAAAAAATTAGAAGCAGAACATGCTGCTAAAATGGTTTCTGGTGTAAAAGCAGTCGTTGAAAAAATAGCTATTAATTATGGTAGTTATGGCAAAAAACCAGATGCTGACATAGCTTCCGAAATAATAAACGCTTTCAAATGGAATTGGTCTGTTCCTGAAGAAAAAATAAAAGTAAAAGTAGAAAATGGTTGGGTGACGGTTGAAGGTACTGTAAGTTGGAATTACCAAAAAGAAGCCGCAAATGATTCCGTAAAAAATCTCTTAGGAGTTATAGGTGTAACAAACAAAATAACTATAAAATCTGATATTACTGATCTTGTAGAAAAAAAAGAAATTGAAAAAGCCTTAACTAGAAATTGGACTATTAATCACGATAACATAAAAGTAAAAGTTTCTGCTAATGAAGTTACATTATCTGGAATTGTAAATTCATATTATGAAAAAGATGAAGCAGAACGAATAGCTTGGAATGCTCCTGGAGTTAGTTCTGTAAATAACGAACTATCATTATTTAATGAAAATTAAGCTATTAGCTATCACAATGTAAAGTAATATTGAAATCGATTTTACTTCAAAATATTATTTGATTTTTACAAATCGTGGATTATAAAGACTATTACAAAATACTAGAAATTGATAAAAAAGCCACTCCAGAAGAGATAAAAAAGGCATACCGTCTTTTGGCAAAAAAAAATCATCCTGATAAAAATTTAGGTGACAAAAATGCCGAAGAACGTTTTAAACTAATAAATGAAGCCAACGAAGTTTTGGGTAATCCAGAAAAAAGAAAGCAATATGACGAACTAGGAGAAAATTGGCAACAAAACCAGCAAGCCTATCACCAACAACAAAACCCAAATCAGCAATATTATCAAGGTAACTCATCTCAAGGTTTTGGTGGCTCAGAACAAGGTGATTTTTCAGATTTTTTCGAACAATTTTTTGCACAACAACGAGGAAATCCAAGACAAGAACAGCAAAGAAGAGGAAGTGATTATGAAACAGAAATGGAAATTTCTCTCGAAGAAGCATTTACAGGGACAAGTAGAATTATTCAATTAGAAAATGAAAAGCTTCGAGTAACTACAAAACCAGGTGTATACTCAGACCAACAATTGCGAATAAAAAATAAAGGAGCAAAAGGAAGTACCGAAAATAATCGTGGCGATTTATTTGTCAGAATAAAGATTAAAGACCATCCCAAAATTATACGCAAAAACAATGATTTGTATCAGACTGTAGATATTAATTTATATGATGCCGTTTTAGGAAGTGATTTAATTATAGAAACTTTATCTGGAAAATTAAAAATAAAAATCTCTGCAGGAACTCAAAATGGCAAAACCATAAGACTTAAAGGAAAAGGAATGCCTATTTATGAAAAACCAACATTTTTTGGAAATTTATATCTCACAATTCAATTCCAAATTCCAGAAAACTTAACAGAGAAGCAAATGTCTTTATTTGAAGAATTGAAAGCAATATCCTAACACTATTATTGTTATGAAAACTTATGAAATTATTCCATTAGTAACCAACAATTACTTTATTCACTTAAGAAATTTTGAAGAAGCAATTTATGATTCTAAACTTCAGTATTCTTTAAGTCATCTGGCTTTTACAGAAAACATATCGCCCAAAAACATCGTTGATGCACTGCAAAAATCTTTACAAATTTGTCAATTGGCAGGAATTGAAAGCAAACATCATTTCAAAAAAATTTATGTCTATGATCCTATAGATCACGTGCTACATATTGATTGGAGAATGAGCCAAAAAGGATTCAATTTAATGATTATGCAATTTCCTCAATTGAATGAAAACAGAGCACATTGGCTTTGGAAATTAGCAAGTATCTAAATCAATTTAAAAATAAATAAAAATGAAAACAGAAAAAATAATTATTGCAAACTTAAAATGTGGAGGTTGTGAAACAACAATCAAAAAAGGATTGCTAAAAATTGAAGGCATGACAAGTGTCAAAATAGATAACGAAAATGATACTGTAATTGCAATTCACGATGACAATATTGCAAGAGAAAAAATAACAAATAAACTTCATTCGCTTGGTTATCCTGAAGCAACCGAAGAAAACGGACTCTTATTACAACTAAAGAGTTATGCTAGTTGCATGATTGGTAAAATAAACAATCTATAATTTTCATAAATCATTAAACACAATCATATGAAAGTCTTCGTTTACAGTTCACATCATTTTGAAAAATCATTTATAGAAAAAGCAGCAAAAAATAAGCACGAATTATTTTACTCCGCCTATTCACTAAACGAAACTACAGCAAAACTTGCTCAAGGATGCAAAGCTATATCAATTTTTACTTCATGTGATGCCTCCGATAAAGTATTAGATAAACTATATTATTATGGTGTTAGATTTATAGCACTTCGTTGTGTTGGTTATAATAATGTAGATTTAGCTAGGGCTCAAAAATTAGGAATAAAAGTGGCTAATGTTCCATCGTATTCGCCTTATGCAATTGCTGAACATGCAGTTGCTTTGCTAATGGCATTGAATAGAAAAATTATTTTAGGACAAGAGTTAATGAAAAAAAATGATTTTAGTTTAGATCAGTTAATTGGTTTTGATTTACATGGAAAAACCGTTGGAATTGTTGGAACTGGTAATATTGGTTCTGCTTTTGCGAGTATTATGAACGGTTTTGGTTGCAAACTATTAGGCTATGATATACAAGAAAATAAAGAATTAATACGCAAAACTAATATTATCTATACTTCATTAGACGATTTATGCAAACAATCCGATATTATTTCTGTGCATTGTCCACTTAATACATCTACAAAATATTTATTTGATAAAAATGCTTTTTCAATAATGAAAAAAGAAGTCTGTTTTATAAATACTGCCCGTGGAAGTATTGTAAAAACAAAAGATTTAATTGAAGCGTTAGAAAACGGAACAATTGGCTCAGCTGGAATAGATGTATATGAAAATGAAAAAGACATTTTCTTTCGCAATCACCTCAACAATATCATTCTAGATGAATTGTTTAATAAACTCATTTCTTTACCAAATGTTATAGTTACTGGACATCAAGGTTTTTTAACAACAGAAGCTTTAACAGGTATTGCCGAAACCACATTAAACAATATTAATGAATGGGAAGAAAACAATAAATGTAAAAATGAATTGTCTATAACTAATCTTTAAAACATCAATAATTATTATCCCTAATAAACACCACCTCAAAAAAACTACAATTCGATCTCTTGTCCTAATAAAGGAACAGAAGTATCAAATGCATACTTTTCTTGAATTTTTATACGAAGTTCATCAGCCGCTTGATTTTCTCCATGAACTAAAAACACTTTAGTTGGTTTATCTTTCAGTTCAGAAAGCCAATTTAACAAACCCTCTTGATCGGCGTGAGCAGATAAACTCTCAATTTCAACAATATTGGCTTTTACTTCATAATATTTTCCACGAATTTTAATGTCTTTAGCACCTTCTAATAATTTTCTACCACGTGTTCCTTCCGCTTGATAGCCAATCATAATCACTGTAGTTTCTGGCAAACTAATATATTGTTCCAGGTAACTAAGAACTCTTCCTCCTGTAATCATACCACTAGCAGCAATAATTACTTTTGAATTTTTGTTATAAATTGTTTCAATAGTTTCTTTATAATCAGTAATCATGGTAAACATTTTGCACATTGCTACAAAATCCTGTTCAGGAAGTTTGTGCCAATTTTTATTATTTGCAAAAATATCAAGTACGCTAATTCCCATTGGCGTATCAATTATGTAAGGAATGTTTGGAATTTTATCTTCTTCTCTCAATTGCCAAAGTAAATACATAATAGTTTGAGCTCGCTCGACTGCAAAACTAGGAATGATAATCGTTCCTCCTTTTTGAATCGTATTGTTAATGTATATTTCGAGTTCTTCTTTTGTATTAGTATCTGGATGTAACCTATTTCCGTATGTACTCTCAAGAAAAATATAATCTCCTTTTTTAGGTTTTACTGGAGGATACATTAATAAATCATTATCACGACCAATATCACCAGAAAAAACTAGTATTTTATTTTCGATAGATAATTCGATACTACAAGCTCCTAAAATATGCCCTGCATTAGTATAAATCGCTGAAATTTGTGCATCTAGAGATACAACTTCGTTTTGTTTTATCACTCTAAAAAGAGGCAAAACTTGTTCTACTTGCTCTACGGTATAAAGAGGTTCGGCTATTTCATGTTTTGAAAACTTATCCTTATTTGCTCTAAAAGCATCTTCTTCCTGAATTTTTGCGCTGTCTAAAAGAATTAATTTTGTAATATCTTTTGTGGGATTTGTACAATAAATTTTCCCTTTAAAACCTTGATTTACTAATCTTGGTAACCAACCGCAATGATCTAAATGTCCGTGTGTAAGTAAAACAAAATCGATGCTAGATGGCAAAATAGGTAATGGTTCCCAGTTGAGTTCTCGTAATGGTTTTATCCCTTGAAATTGTCCACAATCAATCAAAATCCTAATTCCATTACTTTCTACTAATGTTTTAGAACCTGTTACTGTTCCTGCTCCTCCAATAAATCTTATTTTCATAATTTCTAAATGTATTTGCATAATTCTGACGCTTCTTTCAAAACATTCTTAATTCGGCTGTTGCTCAAACCAATTTTTTCTAAAGATTCAGAGTTATTAATTATTTCTTTTACCATAATAATATCTAAAATGAGTAACTTATCTTTTTCTGACAATGATAATGTAGTTAAACAAGTAATGGGATACAAATTGTTATTGTCTATTTTGGTTCTTAGATTATTATTTATTGGATAATCCCAACTCAATAAATCTAAACCTGAACACATTGCAAAATTTATAGCATCTGTCGTAAACCTATTATTGGTTATAATTTTACATTTTAAAATCTTATCATTATTAGAAAAAATGGGATGTGTTTTATCTTTTAAATCATTAAAACGAGACAAAATATACATGGGTACTTTTACGTCCGAATTAACTTCTCTTTTAGCATGAAACTTACATTCAATCATAGTAATAACTTCCTCTTTTTTAAGCATAACATCAATTTCGTGTGAGATACATTTTCCTTGCAATGTTAAATTAATTCTAGTTTGATAACCTTCCGATAAAAAAAGTCTAGAAATATATTTTTCGAAGAAAAAACCTGCAGGTCCTAATAACTCTATAGCTGATCTTAAATTATAGCGAGCTGCGTGAGAATTAGATGATTTTTTTAGTAAACTAAATGCTAATTTATAAATACTTTTTGTAGTAATCCCTTCATATATTTTCTTTTCGATGGTTTCGATAACCTCATCAACAAGAAGTTCATTAGCTCCAGATTTTAAAAGAGAAATTTTGAGTTTACTTTTATCAAAATCTACAATATCTCCAGAATGCTTAATGATTTTCATTTATAATACATTTAAATTCTACAGGTAAAGATCGGTAAATTTTAATTACATAATCTTATATAATTTTTAATAAATGTTATATTATAACTAGATTTCTAATTATAACATGTAAATAATATAAGTCTTTTTTAAAATTATGTAACTATAATATAATTAATGAATATGAAATTTGTTAAATATTTATGTATGTACTAAAAAAAATAAGTCATGAAAAATAACATTTTATCAATAGCAATCTTGATTCTTATTTCTTTCAGTTTACCATTGTTCTCACAAGTAAAAAAAACTGAAAAAGAAATAAAAAATAATGATAGTTTAGAATTAAATATTTTACCTGAAATTGTAATTAAAAGTGTTAGAAAAGATTTTTCTCGTTATTTACCAAATTATAATAATCCAGATAATACTGTTAATAAAATTGAAGAAAAACTAATCTCATATGATTTAGGCAAAGATTATGAAGGTAATGAAGAATATTTAGTTGTTATGAAACTAAATGATAATATGCTAGTTGCAACATATAACTCAGACGGAAAACTAATAAGAGTTGTAGAAGAGTACAAAAATGTAAAGCTTCCTACAAATGTTATTTATATGGTTTATAAAAATTATCCTGGTTGGACAATTGTTAAAGACAAATTTCTATATACTCAAGAAAAAGGGAATGTTACTAAAAAACAATATAATATTAAGATTAAAAAAGAAAAAGAGCGAGTTATCAACTTAGTCGTTTACCCTAATGAGAATATTATTAAAAAAAAGTAATCATTATAAAACAAAAACAGTTGCAAGAATAATTCTTACAACTGTTTTTTTTTATTAAATCCTGTTGATTATTTTATTTCCAACCGCCTCCTAGTTCTTTATAAACATGAACCACCGTATTTAGTTGTTCTTTTTTAGTTTCTACAAGTTCTAGTTTAGTTTCTAATGCATCACGTTGTGTCATCAGCACTTCAAAATAATCTACTCTTGCAGATTTAAATAAGTCATTAGAAATATCAATAGATCTGCTGAGTGCTTCCACTTGTTGTGATTTTAAATCATAACTTTTTTCTAAATTATCTATTTTAGAAAGTTGATTAGAAACTTCTAAATAAGCATTTAAAATAGTACGCTCATAATTATACATCGCTTGAAGTTGACGAGCATTAGCATTTTTAAACTCAGCTTTAATCGCATTTCTATTAATTAATGGTCCTGCAATATCTCCAGCTAATGAGTAAAGTAATGACTCAGGTAATTGAAATAAATAAGATGGTTTAAAAGCATTTAATCCTATTGCAGCAGAAATATCTAATGACGGATAAAATTCTGCTCTCGCTACTTTTACATCTAATTTTGCAGCAACTAGTTCTAATTCTGCTTGTTTAATATCAGGGCGATTCGCTAATAATTGTGAAGGAATTCCTGATTGTATAGCCGATGGCAACAAACTTAAAAAATTACTATTGTCTCTTTTTATTTCTTGAGGATAACGAGCTAACAAGAAGTTAATTCTGTTTTCAGTTTCTTTTATATTCTGAAGAATATCAAACTCTTTACTTTTAGAAGACAAGACTTCAGCTTGAAATTTTTGAACAGCCAATTCAGTTGCTCTAGCAGCTTCTTTCTGAATTTTTACAACTTCTAAAGCACTCGTTTGCAGTTGAATATTTTGTCTTACAATTTGTAATTGATTATCTAAAGCCAATAATTCGTAATAAGAATCAGCCACTTCAGCAATTAGGTTTGTTATCACAAAATTTTTACCCTCAATAGTTGATAAATATCTGCTCACTGCCGCTTTTTTCGAATTGCGTAATTTTTTCCAAATATCTACTTCCCAGTGTGCATAAGCTGCCACCTTATAATCAGTTAACGGATCTGGAAATTCCATACCAGGAGTTATTTCTGTAGTAGCATCACCTGCTCCTTGGCTGGTATATCTTCCTACTTTTTCAACTCCAGCACCAGCACCAATAACAACAGATGGCAAAAGTGCTCCTTTTCTCATTCGGATATCATTTTTTGCCATTTCAATTTCCTGTAAAGTAATCATTAGCTCCTGATTATTTTTTAGAGCAGTATCGATTAAATCTACCAAATTTTGATCCTTAAAAAATGTTTTCCAAGGAATAGTAGCTGTATTTATTGTATCCTTACTCGGATTTGCATAAGATTCCGGTACAGTTTTACCTGTGCTTGATGCAGCAATTTCTGGAGTTTTACAACTTACCACAAAAAGAGAAACGCTCAAAGCAATTATATATTGGTGTATTTTAAATTTATACATTGTGATCAATTTCTTCGGTTAATGGATTTTCTTTTTGATTTTTTATGTAGGTAACTCTTTCAGCAATCTTACCAAAAATGTAATACAATCCTGGGATTACAAATACACCACATATCGTTCCTATCAACATTCCTCCTACTGCTGCAGTACCAATAGTTCTGTTACCAATCTTACCTGGCCCAGTAGCAAACACCAATGGAAGTAAACCTGCAATAAAGGCAAATGAGGTCATCAAAATTGGACGGAATCTGGTTTTTGAACCTTCAATAGCAGCTTCTAATACAGTTTTTCCTGCGGCATGTCGCTGAATAGCAAATTCCACAATCAAAACGGCATTTTTACCCAGCAAACCAATAAGCATTACCATGGCAACTTGAGCATAGATATTGTTTTCTAAGCCTGTTAACTTCAATAAAAGGAAAGCTCCAAAAATACCTGCTGGCAAAGATAGAATTACTGAAAATGGTAAAATAAAACTTTCGTATTGTGCGGCTAAAACCAAGTAAACGAAAGCCAAACAAATTAAGAAAACCCAAATGGCTTGATTACCTTGTGATACTTCATCAGCAGAAATACCTGCCCAATCAATATCATAACCTCTAGGCAGTTTAGCAGCAGCCACTTCTTGAATAACTTGAATAGCTTTTCCACTACTATATCCAGATGCAGCAGAACCACTAATTTCAGTAGAAGTATACATATTATGTCTTGTAATTTCTGATAGTCCGTAAACCTTCTCTAATTTCATAAAGGCTGAAAAAGGAACCATTTCATCACGAGAATTTTTTACATATAATTTTAAAATATCCTCAGGCTTTGCTCTATATTCTGGAGCCGCTTGAACGATTACTTTGTAATTATAACCATATTTAATGAAACTGATTTCATAATTACTTCCCACTAAAGTTGATAAGGTATTCATAGCATTTTCAATAGAAACTCCTTTCTGTTGTGCTAAATCATTATCCACTTTCAGCATATATTGTGGAAAACTTGCGCTGTAAAAACTAAATACATTAGATAATTCAGGACGTTTGTTGAGCTCTTTTACAAATTCATTATTAACAGCTTCCATTTTTTTGTAATCCCCAGAACCAGTTTTATCTAACAAACGAAGCTCAAATCCTCCAGCAGCTCCATAACCTGGCACAGCTGGTGGTTGGAAAAACTCGATGTTTGCCCCAGGAATATCTTTACATTTTTCTTCTAAATCTGTCATAACCTCTTGAACAGATTCTTTTCTATCTTTCCAATCCTTAAGATTGATCAAACAAGTTCCTGCATTAGATCCAGTACCCTCAGTCAAAATTTCATAACCTGCTAATGAAGAAACAGAGGCTA
>NZ_JBDTQE010000061.1:0-16593 GCF_039932285.1 Flavobacterium sp. | reverse complement strand
GGGCTCGAACCCAGGACCCCATCATTAAAAGTGATGTGCTCTACCAACTGAGCTACCAAGTCATTGTATTTCTTCAACGCGGGTGCAAATATAAGAAGTTATTATTCATTTTTCAAAGCAATTTTGTATTAAATTTGTCTTTTTTTCTCAAACACGCTCAGTATGTTAATTTATAAGGTTTTAGCTTCATGAAAAAAATTGTTTTAGTCGGTTATATGGCTTCTGGAAAAACAGAAATCGGAAAATTACTCTCAAAAAAGCTTCATTTGCCTTTTTTTGATATAGATCATCTTATAGAAAATGAAGTTTCTAAAACTGTAAATGAAATTTTTGAAGAAAAAGGAGAGATTTTTTTCAGAAAAAAAGAACATGAAGTATTTTCAAATAAAATAAACTCAAATGAATCTTTTGTGCTAAGTCTTGGAGGAGGAACGCCTTGTTATGCAAACAATCATTTCTTTTTGCAAAACGAAGACGTTATTTCGATTTATCTGAAAGGTAGTATTGCAACACTTGTTGATAGATTAGAAATTAATAAAGCCAAACGACCGCTTCTTAAAGATTTAGCAAATGAGGAGCTAACAGAGTTTGTTGCCAAGCATCTTTTTGACCGAAGTTTTTATTACAATCATTGTAAACACACTATTAAGATTGACGATAAATCTCCGTTTGATATTATTGAAGAAATTCAAAAAATATTACTCTAAGAAAGCACAATCCTGATTTTCGTTAAAAACTACTTGAACATGTTCTAACAAAGAAGTTGATAATGAAATGCCTTTAAAATCAGCTTTTATAGGATATTTTTTGTGGTTTCTGTCAATTAGAACTGCAGTTTTAAATTTCTTCAAAGGGACATCAAGAAAATGTCTTACACCATATATTAAAGTAGTTCCGGAGTTAAGAACGTCATCAACCAACACCAATCCTTTATTTTGATATTCATTTTTATTGATAGAAGTCGTAATAGGTAAATTCGGATTTTTCTTGTCAATATTAACTTCACATAAAATAACTTTTATAGGGGAGATGCTTTTTAGTTCGGAAGCAATTTTATTAGCAAAAACACTTCCGTTTCCTTGAATTCCTGCTATAACAATCTCGCTTTCCTCGATAAAAGTTTCGTAAATCTGATACGCAATTCGCTTTATTTTGAATTCAATTTCTTGATGGTTTAAGATAATATTTTGGCTCATAGCAGTTATTTTTTTGTAAATATAAAAAACAGTTCCTTTCCTTCTCGTGGTTTGATGGAATTATAAGCAGTTTCTATTGTTTTTATTTCAAAATTAGCAGAAAATAATTTTAAATATTCTTCTTTCGATCCGCCAAATGGTGGTCCAACTTTAGTTAATGGAAATTGAAAGAACAGACCAATAAGTTTGCCTTTTGGAGAAAGTAAAGAAAGCATTTTTTTTACATATTTAGCTCTCAATTCTGGACTTAAAGCACAAAAAAAAGTTTGTTCAATAATTAAATCATAACTTCCTTCTAGTTCAAAAAAATCAGAAACTATCAATTGATTCGGATTGCAACTTGGCATTCTTTTCTTTAAGTTATCAATAGGAATTTGAGCATAGTCTAGAACAAAACTATTATCAAAACCATTGTTTATAAGATATTCGAACTCATAGCCATTGCCACAACCAGGAATTAATATTTTGATAGATTTGTCTTCTAGTTGGTTAATATATTCTTTTAGTGGTGTAGTTATTTTGCCAGTGTCCCAAATGGCATCGTTGGTTTCGTATCGGTTTTGCCAGTATTCTGGGTTAAGCTTCTTCATCGGAATTCTTATTTTTTGTATCAGTGCCAAAATCTTCTATATCACGACGATCTTTTTTAGTAGGACGACCAGTTCCATTTTTTCTATAGTGTTCTTTAGAAAGTTTTAATAATTCTAAATGGGCAAAGGATTCACTTGGGGTTTCGTCTTTTCTGTAAATATCTACAAGTTTTGCGCCCACACGATTGTCTGGAATATCTAGAATCGAAATTATATAGGTAATCTGGTCTCTTCTAAAAGTAACTTTATCTCCAGCAAAAACTTCTTTAGAAGCTTTTGCTACTTGATTGTTTACTGTAATATGGTTTTTTTTACAAGCTTCGGTAACCATATTGCGGGTTTTGTAATAACGTACACACCAGAGGAATTTATCTATTCGCATAAAAATTAAAAAACAAAGTTAAATTTTAAACAAAAATAAATCAAAATTGTATCTTGCGCACTTAAAATAGAAGATAATGATTAGAATTTTTAAAGTAGGTTTTATATTTATAATGAGTTTGGTTATTTTTAGCTGTAATAAGTCTGAAGATACAGTTAATGCATATGTTGTTCCTTTTGCTGAACAATATCCTGTAGATAACGCTGCGATTGAAACATTTTTGAAATCTCATTCAATAACTCCGGTTAATAATCCAGGTTTTTCAGATGATCAAGATGTGACTTTTACTTCGGTTACTGCTGGAGATGCTTCGTCTATTTGGGGTTCAGATCCACTTAATCCAAAGCCTTCTTTGTTAAGTATTCCAGTAACAAGTAATGGTGTCGATTATAAAGTATATTATATCTCGCTAAGACAAGGGACAAATGAAAATCCTACAAGAGTAGATTCAGCTTTTGTTTCATATAAAGGACGTTTGCTTAATGAAACCGTTTTCGATCAGGCGGAAAACCCAGTTTGGTTTCCTCTAGATAATGTAATACAGGGTTGGAAAGAAATATTGCCAAAGTTTAAAACCGGTGACCCAGGTGTTATTAATCCTTTAGATGGGACTGTAAGTTATTCTAACTTTGGAGCAGGTGTTATGTTTTTGCCTTCGGGATTAGGTTATTATAATGGTGGGGTGGGATCTATTCCTTCATATTCACCACTTATATTTAGTTTTAAACTGAAAGGATTGAATTATGTAGATCATGATCGTGATCATATAGATTCTAGATATGAAGATGCCAATGGAAATGGAATTTTTACAGATGATGATACAGATGGTGATGGAAGGCCAGACTATCTTGATATAGATGATGATGCAGATGGAATTCCTACTAAAACTGAAATAAGAATATCTAATGGCGTTTTTTATGACTTTGCTAATATTCCTTTGTGTACAGATGGAAAGAAAAAGCATCTAAGTGCTACGTGCCATTAGGATTTAATCTATTTATAAAAATTTAAAATCCCGTTTCAAACCTAATTTTGAAACGGGATTTTTATTTAATAAAAAGACACAAATTATTTTCTCTTCACAACTCTTTCTACAGCTTCAACAATCGCTTGGTTGTTTAGTTTGTATTTTTTCATTAGTTGTTCTGGTGTTCCGCTTTCGCCAAAACTATCATTTACCGCTACAAATTCTTGTGGAGCTGGATTGTTAAGCGCTAAAACCCTAGAGACACTTTCTCCTAATCCTCCAAGGATATTATGTTCTTCGGCAGTAACAATACATTTTGTTTTTGCTAATGATTTTAAAATAGCCTCTTCATCTAAAGGTTTAATCGTATGAATGTTTATTACTTCGGCCGAAATTCCCTTAGCTTCTAATGCTTCGGCAGCGATTAATGCTTCCCAAACCAAATGTCCTGTTGCTATAATAGTAACATCAGTTCCTTCGTTTAGAATGATGGCTTTTCCGTTTTCAAATTTTTCGTCGGCAGGCATAAAATTAGGTACAACTGGACGCCCAAAACGCAAATAAACTGGGCCATGATGGTCAGCAATAGCTAAAGTTGCTGCTTTGGTCTGATTGTAATCACAAGTGTTTATTACAGTCATTCCTGGCAACATTTTCATTAATCCAATATCTTCAAGGATTTGGTGTGTTGCGCCATCTTCTCCAAGCGTTAAACCTGCGTGAGAAGCACAAATTTTTACATTTTTATCTGAATAAGCTACCGATTGACGAATTTGATCATAAACTCTTCCAGTCGAAAAGTTAGCAAATGTTCCTGTAAATGGAATTTTTCCTCCAATAGTTAATCCTGCTGCAATTCCAATCATATTGGCTTCAGCAATTCCAATTTGGAAAAAACGTTCTGGGTGATTTTTCTTGAAATCATCAAACTTTAAAGAACCTATTAAGTCAGCACAAAGTGCCACAACATTTTCGTTTGTTTGTCCTAATTCTGTCATTCCAGCACCAAAACCCGAACGGGTATCTTTGCTTCCTGTATTAATATATTTTTTCATTGTGTTTTTGCTATAGACAATAAGCTATAGGCAAGTAGGCTTATTGCATACTGCTTAAAGCTTAAAGCTTTTTTAATAATCTCCTAAAGTTTCTGGGTTTTGCGCTAATGCATTTTCTAATTGCGCATCATTAGGTGCTTTTCCGTGCCAAGCGTGAGAATACATCATATAATCTACACCATTTCCCATTTCTGTATGAAGTAACACACAGACTGGTTTTCCTTTTCCTGTTCTAGATTTTGCATCATTCATACCTGCAAGAATTGCTTCGATGTTATTTCCTTCTTTAATGTCGATAACATCCCAGTCGAAAGCTTCAAATTTAGATCTAATGCTTCCCATGTTTAATACTTCGTCGGTTGTACCGTCAATTTGTTTTCCGTTTAGGTCGACTGTTGCAATAAGGTTATCTACTTTTTTTGCAGAAGCATACATAATGGCTTCCCAATTTTGTCCTTCTTGTAATTCGCCATCGCCATGAAGTGTATAAACTAGATTTGAATCATTATTTAGTTTTTTAGCTTGTGCAGCTCCAATTGCTACAGACAAACCTTGTCCAAGTGAGCCAGAAGCAATTCTTACACCAGGTAAGTGATCATGTGTGGTTGGGTGACCCTGTAAACGAGTGTTTATTTTTCTAAAAGTAGCTAATTCAGCTACTGGAAAATAACCACTACGTGCTAAAACGCTGTAAAATACAGGTGAGATATGTCCGTTAGATAGGAAGAATAAGTCTTCTCCATAACCGTTCATTTCGAAACCTTCTTTGCGATTCATTAGGTTTTGATAAAGTACTACTAGAAATTCTGTACAGCCTAGAGAACCTCCGGGATGACCTGAATTTACTTCATGTACCATTCGCAGAATGTCTCTACGAACTTGTGTTGTTAACTCTCGAAGTTGTTGTGTGTTTGGTTTCATTATGTATTATAAAATTAGACTTCGGCAAAGATAATCAGATAATTGGATTTTTCGGAATATTCGATTGTTGGATTTTTATAAAATTATAATATTTTAAGGTAATGTTGGTTTTAATCTATTTATTGTACATCACTTATTATAAATTTCATTTTTCATTTTAGATTTTAAAAAATTAAAGCTTGTAAAATATAGTTTTTAAATTTAATTCTATTGTGAATAATTAAATTGCTGTTTTTTTGTCAATATTATTCCGGAAGAAAAATAGTAAATATGGTACCTATATCTAATTTGCCTTCTGCTTTTATGGCACCCATATGATTTTCGACAATTTTTTTACAAATTGCGAGACCAATTCCTGTTCCTGGAAATTCTGAGATAGAATGTAATCGGTTAAATAAGGTGAATATGGATTCTGAAAATTGCTGGTCGAAACCTAGTCCATTATCGGAGATACTTATTTTATAATATTCTTTGTCTGGATTGGTTTTTAAAAATGAAACCTGAGATACTAAAATTTTCTCACAACGAATCGAAATAATAGGGCTTGTATCTGCTTTGCTGTATTTTAAAGAGTTGCTAATCAGATTTATAAAGAGTTGTTGAATTTGATAAGGAATAACTTCAATAACAGGTAATTCTTCGGTAATTAGAGTTGCATTTTTTTCGAGAATTGTATCAGCTAATTCCTGTTTAGCATTTTCAAGTAATTCATTTAAATCGGTTTTTATGAAAACTTTGTCTGTTTTGTTGGTTCTTGAAAACAAAAGTAAATCGTCTATAAGTGTACGCATTTTACTGGTTGCCAAATGAATTTTAGCAATATATTCCTTTCCAGTTTCGGATATGACTTCTAAATCTGCATTAGAAATTCTAGAAATAAAGAGTTGTATTTTTCGTAAAGGCTCTTGTAAATCATGGCTTGCAACATGATTGAAAGATTCTAATTCAGTGTTGGTTTGTTCTAATTCAAAATTTCTTTTTTGAATAGTTATGTTTTTATTGTGTTCATCGGTAATATCACTAATAATTCCAATTATAGTTTTTTCTCCTTTTAGATGAACTACTGTTTTAGCAATTAATTTGAAATATCGCAATTGTTCATCTTCTCTAATAATTCTGAAAAAGTGGATGAGTGTTTTTTCTTCTTTTAGAACTTTTTTTCTAATGGCAAGGACTTTTCTTTTATCTTCTGGATATACATATTTTACAAAGTTAGAAACAGAAGGTTCGAATGCATTTGGTTTACAACCCAGTAAACAATAAAAATTATCGGAAAAAGAGAATGTATTGGTTTCTAAATCACAAGTCCAAGTACTGAAATCAGCAATTTTTTCAGCTTGTACACTCGACTCGTTGGTGATGAGTAATTGTTTGTTTGCTTGTTCTAAAATTGATAAATCTTTATTAATTTTTATGTAAGCGATAATGAAAATAGCTAATGAAAATAAAGTAATAAGTAATATTAGTAAAGGAATTTCTGATATTTTACTAATATAACTTTCACTGCGTTTTATTAAGTATTGTTTCTCAATCTTCTGCATTTTAATACTTTGACTTCGAACGGTATCCATGATGAGTCTGCCATTATCTAAGCCTGACCTTATGTTTGTCTTATTTTTAGAGCCAATAGAATCCTGATACATCGCATAACGCAAATAAGCAAATCGGAGTTCAGTTAACTCTGATAAGCGTTCCATATTTTTTTGCTGATTTAAATTAGTTGAAAATAATTTTCTTAATTTATTGACAGATTCTCTTGCTTTTATTTTTGATCTGAAATAAGGACTTAAATAGGTTGTGTCATGAGTTAATAGAAAACCGCGCTGTCCAGTTTCAGCATCTTTTAATATCAGCATCAAATTATCTAGCTCACTATGTACCTTATAAGAATGTATGACCCATTTAGTCGAATCAGTGAACTGAAGACTGTTTTTGTAAGTAATAGAAGAAATAAATAGCAAAAGAAATATAAAAATCACAAATAGACTTTTAAGAATAACTTTAGAGAAAATGGCATCTTTAAATTTCATTATTTTAAATTTCATCTATTAAATTCGCAATAAAAAAGTATCTCGGTTTAAACTATTGGTATGGTATTGCCAATTGAAAGTAGTGGCTGTATTTAATGTTTTTATTAATTCATTAAAATCATTGGGCTTTTTAATATAAATGTTAGCTCCTTTTACAAAAGTTTCTTCAATATCATCTTCGCTAGCAGAAGTCGAATAAATAGCAACTGCCATATCTTTTAAATGGTCTAGTTGTTTTATTTCCAATAAACATTCGATACCATTTTTTCTGGGCATGTTTAAATCTAGGAAAAGTATGTGTGGTATTATAACGTCAAGTTTGGTTAAATAATCCATGAGGGCATCTCCGTCATTTATAAATTTCACATCGGTATTTATTTTTATTTCTTCAAAGGCATCTTTAAAAAAGTTACGATCATCTTCGTCGTCATCGGCTAGTAAAATATGAATGATGTCAGTTTGCATAAATAGTATTTTAATTTATTGTTGTTTTATAAAATTTAAAGAGTAATACTATTGCGTCTCTTAATAATAATCCGTTGAAAAAGAGAAGGGGTTAACCCAGTTATGTTTTTGAATTGTGTACTTAAATGAGATACGCTTGAATAGTTTAATTTATAAGCAATTTCGGTTAGTGTTAATTCATTAATAAGTAATAGTTGCTTTACCCTCTCAATTTTTTGAATGATAATAAAATTTTCAATTGAGGTATAAGTTACTTCAGAAAAAAGATTTGAAATATAACCGTAACTGTGATTTAATTTCTCTGAAAGATAAACGGAACTTTTAAGACTAGTAAAATCTTCGTCAGAAAATACCATTTCTACTATGGTATCTTTAATTTTTTGAATTAATATACTTTTTTTGTTTTCAACAATCTCAATACCGTATTTAGAGATTGAATCGGCAAGTTCTTGTAATTTTTCGTCTAAAACGGCGCCCTTAATTTGCACTTCGCCAAAACCTAGTACTTCATATTCTAAGTCTAGTTTTTCAAGTTGTTCCTGAATAATTGTTTTACAGATAACGTTAATGTCAAATTTAAAAAAAAATTTCATGTACTTTAATTTTTTATAAATATAGGAATATGTTTGCAAAATTAACGATTGTTTAAATGTTAAATTTATAAAATTCTAAATGATAAAAGATAGTAAATGACTTATATTTGCTCCCTGAAAAATGTCTATATGAAGTTTGATTTATTAAAAAAAGATCCACAAACAAAAGCCAGAGCGGGAACCATAACTACTGATCATGGTGTGATTGAAACGCCTATTTTTATGCCTGTAGGAACAGTTGCATCAGTAAAAGGAGTGCATCAAAGAGAGCTTAAAGAAGAAATAAATCCAGATATTATTTTAGGAAATACCTATCATTTATATTTGCGTCCCCAAACTGCCATTCTTGAAAAAGCGGGTGGTTTGCATAAATTTATGAATTGGGATAGAAATATTTTGACCGATTCAGGAGGGTATCAAGTATATTCTCTATCGGCAAATAGAAAAATTAAGGAAGAAGGTGTTAAGTTTAAATCACATATTGATGGTTCTTATCATTTTTTTACACCCGAAAATGTAATGGAAATTCAACGTACCATTGGTGCGGATATCATTATGGCTTTTGATGAGTGTACACCATATCCTTGCGATTATCATTACGCAAATCGTTCGATGAAAATGACGCATCGTTGGCTAGATAGATGTATTAAACATTTAGAGAAAGTGCCAACAAAATACGGTTATGATCAAACGTTTTTTCCCATTGTACAAGGAAGTACTTACAAAGATTTGAGAATGCAATCGGCAGAGTATATTGCTAACGCTGGAGCACAAGGAAATGCAATTGGAGGACTTTCGGTAGGGGAACCAGCGGAAGAAATGTATGCCATGACCGAAATTGTAACAGCAATCTTACCAGAAGACAAACCCAGATACTTAATGGGTGTGGGAACGCCAATAAATATATTAGAAAATATTGCCCTTGGAATTGATATGTTCGATTGTGTGATGCCAACTAGAAATGCTCGTAACGGTATGTTATTTACAGCAAACGGAACGATCAATATTAAAAATAAAAAATGGGAAGCTGATTTTTCTCCCGTTGACGAAATGGGACTTACTTTTGTAGATACCGAATATTCTAAAGCTTATTTGCGCCATCTTTTTGCAGCCAATGAGTATTTAGGAAAACAAATTGCGACGATACACAATCTTGGTTTTTATATGTGGCTGGTTCGTGAAGCTAGAAAACATATCTTAGCAGGAGATTTTCGTGAGTGGAAAGAAATGATGGTAAAGAATATGAGCCAACGTTTATAAAAATTTGTTTAAAGTTTACGTTTTAAAGTTCCTAAACTTTAAAACGTAAACTTTAAACTTTAAACAAAATCTATGCTAACAATATTAGATAAATACATTCTTAAAAGATATTTGGCCACTTTTTCGGTAATGTTACTTTTATTTATTCCAATTGGAATTACAGTCGATGTTGCTGAAAAAATAAATAAAATCCTAGAAAATAAGGTTCCACTAGCTAAAGTATTATCTTATTATGTCGATTTTGTAATTTATTTTACAAACTTTTTGTTTCCTATTTTCTTGTTTTTATCTATTATTTGGTTTACTGCTAAATTGGCAAATAATACCGAAATCATTGCTATTTTAAGTTCAGGAATTTCTTTTAGAAGATTCTTACGTCCTTATATTATTGGGGCTACAATGGTATCTTTATTTGCTTTACTTATGGGATTTTTTCTTGCACCTAAAGCAAGTGAAGGCTTCAAGAATTTTAGATACCTATACCTAATCGGAAATGGTAAGAACGAAATGCGAGAGACCAATGATGTTTACAGACAAATTAGTGATAGCGAATATATATATGTAAGTAATTTTAATCAAGAAGTTAAAACAGCATATAATTTTGTTTTTGAAAAGTTTGATGGAGAAAGATTACTATATAAAATTTCTGCTTCATCCATTCAATGGAATCCAAGAGAAAAAACTTATACTTTGTTAAATTATAACAAAAGAACTATTGGAGAATTAAACGATAAAATTGAAATTGAGAGTTCAAAAAAGATGAAGTTTAATTTTGATTTAGAAGACTTAACTCCAGTGGTTTATATAGCTGAAACTTTAAATTGGACAGATTTAAATAAGTTTATTGATAAAGAAATGAAACGTGGATCTGCAAATATAAATGTGTATTTAGTTGTGAAATATAGAAAATATAGTATTCCAATTTCAGCATTTATATTAACCATTATTGCTGTAGCCGTTTCTTCTATGAAGCGTCGTGGCGGAATGGGAATAAACCTAGCGATAGGTATAGCGATAGCTTTTAGTTATATATTTTTAGATAAGATATTTAGTACATTAGCTGAAAAATCATCTGTAGCTCCAATAATTGCAGTTTGGATTCCTAATTTTGTTTTTGGTATTTTAGCTTTTTTCTTGCTTCGAAATGCAAAAAGATAAAGCTATAAATAGTTATCTCCATCTTCATTTAATCGTTTTTATTTGGGGATTTACGGCAGTATTAGGTAAATTAATTTCGTTAGAAGCACTACCTTTAGTTTGGTATCGAATGACTTTTGCAACAGTATTTATTTTATTATTTGTTGTTTTTAAGAAAACATCATTAACCCTTCCCACAAAAACTATAATTACTTTTCTTTTTGCGGGTTTAATAATTGCTTTGCATTGGCTTACTTTTTTTAAAGCAATTAAGGAATCTAATATTTCAGTCACATTAGCTTGTTTGTCTACAGGAGCATTTTTTACGTCATTATTAGAACCAATATTTTACAAAAGAAAGATAATTGCTTATGAAGTTTTTTTCGGATTAATAGTAATTATTGGATTGTACATTATTTTTAAAGTCCAAGGAAATTACTTTTATGGAATAGTTTTAGCATTAAGTTCAGCATTTCTTTCGGCATTATTTTCAGTGATAAACGGAAAATTTGCTGTAAAATATAATCCAACCGTTATTTCATTCTACGAGATTTTGGGAGGTGTATTATGCTTGTCGGTATTTATGTTGTGTACTCAAAGTTTTAGTGCTAGTTTTTTTCAACTTTCAGCAAACGATTTATTATGGTTGCTTGTTTTAAGTTCCGTTTGCACTGCCTATGCATTTATTGCGTCTGTTGGTGTCATGAAATATCTGAGTCCGTACACGGTAATGTTAACCATCAATCTCGAACCTATTTACGGAATAATTTTAGCATTAATCGTTTTTAATGATAAAGAGAAAATGAGTGCACAATTTTATATAGGTGCTTTAATCATATTGTCAACAGTAATTTTGAATGGAATTCTAAAAAATAGAAAAAAGTAATCTGGGCTAAGAATAGCTAAACTTTCAGAAACTTAATCTCACAAACTAATTTTTTCAATCTTTAAATTTTTCAATCTTTAAATTTAAAACTATCTTTGCTTTTCAAACCTAAACAAAACACAAAAATCTTATGGAATATTTAGATTTTGAATTACCTATAAAAGAACTTCTAGAGCAACTAGACAAATGTCAAGTTATTGGTCAAGAATCAGATGTTGATGTCACAAATACATGTGAGCAAATTAATCAAAAACTAGAAGATACCAAGAAAGATATATACGGAAATCTAACTGCATGGCAAAGAGTACAATTGTCACGACATCCAAACCGTCCTTATACTTTAGAACATATTACTAACTTAACAAAAGGAACTTTTTTGGAACTTTTTGGAGATAGAGGATTCAAGGACGATAAGGCTATGGTTGGAGGTCTAGGAAAAATTGGGGGCCAGTCTTTTATGTTTGTTGGTCAACAAAAGGGAGTAAATACAAAAATGCGTCAATTTCGTAATTTTGGTATGCCAAACCCAGAAGGTTATCGTAAAGCTTTACGATTAATGAAAATGGCCGAAAAATTTAATATTCCAGTAGTTACATTAATAGATACTCCTGGGGCATTTCCAGGAATTGAAGCAGAAGAAAGAGGGCAAGGAGAAGCTATTGCAAGAAATATTCTTGAAATGGTAAGACTTAAAGTGCCAATTATCTGTGTCATCGTAGGAGAAGGAGCATCTGGTGGAGCATTAGGGATAGGTGTTGGGGATAGAGTATTGATGATGGAAAACACATGGTATTCAGTAATTTCTCCAGAATCTTGTTCTTCTATTTTATGGAAAAGTTGGGAATACAAAGAACAAGCTGCTGAAGCATTAAAATTGACTTCTGCTGATATGAAAAGACAAAAATTAGTAGATGATATTATTCCTGAACCATTAGGTGGAGCACATTATGATAAAGAAACTGCTTTCAAATCGGTTGAAGAATATATTCTTAAAGCTTACAATGAACTTAAAGACTTATCAACAACTGATTTAGTTTCTAAAAGAATGGATAAATACAGTAAAATGGGCGAATTCAACGAGTAAAACCGCACTTTATTATGTGAAAACCGTCTTATGAGTAATAAGGCGGTTTTTTTTGGTTGTTAACACAAAATAAAAGTTGTTAACACAAGTTATTCACAATCTAATGATTGTTTTTATTTCAATTTGATTGTATTAAAACCTAAATTCGCAATATGGAAAATTTCAAGAATATAAACCCTGTAAGAGTAGATAAAACTACGATTATAAACCTAGAAAAAGGAAAGCTACCACCACAAGTTCTCGATTTAGAAGAAGCTGTGCTTGGCGCAATGATGATTGACAAAAAAGGGGTAGATGAGGTTATTGATATTCTTCAGCCCGAGGCTTTTTATAAAGACGGACACAAATTCATCTTTGAAGCCATCGTTACTTTATTCAATGATTCTCAACCGGTCGATTTATTGACGGTTTCTGCTCAATTAAGAAAAATGAGCAAACTAGATTTGGCTGGTGGCGATTTTTATTTGATACAACTTACCCAAAAAATATCATCTTCGGCACATATCGAGTTTCACTCCAGAATTATTCTTCAAAAATATATTCAACGTAGTTTAATAAAAATTTCTTCGGAGATTATTGAAGAGTCTTACGACGAATCTACCGATGTTTTCGATTTACTAGACAAAGCCGAATCGAAACTATATGAAGTTACGCAAGGAAATATAAAACGAAGTTCCGAAACAGCACAAAGTTTAGTAATTCAGGCAAAAAAACGTATTGAAGAAATTGCAGGTAAAGAAGGGCTTTCTGGAATTGCAACTGGTTTCGAAAAGCTAGACAAAGTAACATCTGGTTGGCAACCATCAGATTTAATTATTATTGCAGCTCGTCCAGGTATGGGAAAAACGGCATTTGTACTATCAATGGCGAGAAATGTTGCTATCGATTTTGGTCATGCTGTAGCATTATTCTCACTAGAGATGTCTTCTGTTCAGTTGATAACACGTCTTATTTCTTCAGAAACAGGCTTGTCTTCGGAAAAACTCAGAACTGGAAAACTAGAAAAACACGAATGGGAACAATTAAGTGTTAAGGTGAAAGATCTCGAAAAAGCACCTTTGTATATTGATGATTCTCCATCACTTTCCATTTTCGATTTGCGTGCAAAAGCCAGACGTTTGAAATCACAACACGATATAAAAATTATCATTGTCGATTATCTTCAATTAATGACTGCTGGTGGAAACGGAAAAGGATCGGGAAATCGTGAGCAAGAAATCTCAACTATTTCTAGAAACTTAAAAGCTTTGGCCAAAGAATTAGAAGTTCCTGTAATCGCCCTTTCTCAATTATCACGTGCTGTTGAAACTCGTGGATCAAGCAAACGACCTTTACTTTCTGATCTTCGTGAATCTGGAGCGATTGAGCAAGATGCGGATATTGTTTCGTTTATTTATCGTCCTGAATATTATAAAATTGATGAATGGGATGATGATGAACATTCGCCAACACAAGGGCAAGCGGAGTTTATTATTGCAAAACACCGTAACGGTAGTTTAGAAAATGTCCGACTAAAATTTATTGGTAATTTAGGTAAATTTGATAATCTTGAAGACTATTCGGGTGGCGATGATTATTTACCATCAACAATGAATTTGGGTCAAGATGATAATCCGTTCCAAACTAAAAATTTACCTTCTGCTAATGAAGCATTTGGAAGTAGTTCTAATAATTTTGATGATGACAGCGATGTTCCGTTTTAAAATAATTTGTTACAAAATAAAAAATGAGGCTTCTTTTAGGAAGCCTCATTTTATTTAAAACAGTTTATTATTGCTTATTCAATTTCAGGTTTTTAGTTTGGTTATGATTACTTTATCAAATATATTCCGTTTGGATAGTTGCTTAAATCTAGGTTTGTAATTTCTAAATCGATTTTTTCAGATTTAATGATTTTTCCTATCAAATCATAAATTACAATACTACCACGTGTATTGCTATTTATAGAAAACGTATCATTGAACATATTAGAATATGCCGCTAATTTTGAAGAGAATTAGAAATTATTTGCATTTAAATAAGTAGAATATGTAGTCTCAGTAATTATAATTTAGCCCAGCTAAGCAAAAAAAGCAGACAAATTACTCTTTATATCCGAAAATAAACAGCCTCTTAACTATATTTGAGATCAATAAAAAATCAGGCTTCCTCATTACAAGGAAGCCTGATTAAGAAACTCCTATTATTTTATTGCTTCACCACTTTTATTGTTTTTACTTTATCTTCTGAATAAATTTTAACTAAATAAGTTCCAGAAGGTAAAAATTGCATATCAATTTGCCCTTCCTTTGAATTTATATTTTTAGTTAAAACTTCTTGACCTAAAAGATTACTCACTTGAATTTTAGAAATTTGAGATGAATAATTTACATTCAAAATACCATTGGTTGGATTTGGATAGTATTTAAAGCTCGCAGTATCAAAATCAGCTGTTGTCAAAGTTACTAATGTAAAACAACTAGACGTTAATGTACAACCATTAGTGGTAATATCTACTTTGTAATCCCCAACAACAGTAGGCGTATAAGATTGGTTTGTTGCTCCAGAAATTAAAGTACTTGGACATTTATACCATTGGTAAGTAGCACTACTTTCAG
The DNA here is from genome assembly GCF_039932285.1 of Flavobacterium sp. Lineage (GTDB taxonomy): Bacteria > Bacteroidota > Bacteroidia > Flavobacteriales > Flavobacteriaceae > Flavobacterium. The sequence goes on along the minus strand of NZ_JBDTQE010000061.1, from coordinate 1,430 downwards.
TAGCTGTTAAAATCCCCGAAGCCTCCGTAATTGTAGTATTAGGATTTGAAACAATTACATTCACTAAAGTTCTTTCAATAGCACAACTTGAAATATGGCTTTGACCAACATAATAAGTTCCAGTAGCCAATGTAGTTGAACTCGACAATGCGGTTCCACCTGACGATGTAGTGTACCAATTTAAACAACATGCTGGACTACCTCCAGCTGCCCCTGGTGTTGCTGCTAAATTAGCAACTGTTGCTCCTGCACAGAAACTTTGTGTTGCTGCAGCCGTTGGAGGTGTAACAAAATTCACATAAGCATTATATAACACTCTAGTGCTTTCGCAACCTGCTACTGTTTGTGTAAGATAAAATGCAACATTCGTATTTACTGGAGAAATTACTAAATTCGAACTTAAATTCGAACCTCCAGATGCCGCTGCATAACAAAGAACATTAGTACTATTATTAAATTTGGAAATTAAGGTTCCAATAGTAGCTCCATTACATAAAGTCCCACTAATAGTATTGTCACGTGTTGGTTGAGCAGTTGTATTCACTGTAATGGTCATAGATGCAGTTGTGCCGCATTGACCAATGTTTGGTGTAAATGTATAAATTGTTGTAGTTGTATTATCTAATGCTGGCGACCAAGTTCCTACAATAGAATTAGTTGACGTTGTTGGTAAAGCAGCTAAAGTTCCTCCTGAACAAATTGGAGCTACTTGCGCGAAGCTTGGTGTAATTGCTAGGGGTTGTGTAACAATAATACCACTAACAGTTCCTGTACATCCATTTGCATCAGTAATTATTACCGAATACGTTCCTGCAGCAACTCCTGTTCTGTCTTCTGTAGTGATTCCGCCACCCCAATTAAAGGTATAAGGTGCAGTTCCGCCTGACGGAGTTAAATTAATAGCTCCATTTGCTCCGCTAAAACAAGAAACGTTTGTTAAAACAGTTGTTCCAGAAACTAATAATGGTGCGGTTACTGTACAATTTACTGTAAAAAAACAACCGTTATTATCTCTAATAGAAACAGAGTAGCTTCCTGCTGCTAATCCGGTTCTATCTTTAGTTGTAACACTATCATTCCAATTATAAGTGTATGGTGCCGTTCCGCCAACTGCCGTTACTGTCGCAGAACCCGTGCTTGCGCCGTTGCACAAAACATCGGTCTGGGCTGTAATCGAAGCCGTCAGTTGAGGCTGTTCCGTGATGACTACCGAAGCTACAGCTGTGCAGCCGTTGACATCCGTTGCCGTTACGTCATAAGTACCTGCCGTCAGACCTGTGGCTGTTGCGCCCGTTTGGGTGTTGCTCCACAAATAAGTGATCGTGCCGGTGCCGCCAAGGCCTGTTGCCGTGGCCGTGCCATCAGAGCCGCCAAAACACGATACGTTGGTTTTGACGACCGTGACCGTTACAGCGCTTGCAGGTTGTATG